>JAADDB010000117.1 GCA_013154135.1 Chloroflexota bacterium | reverse complement strand
ACGTCGAGGAAAACGTCGTCCACTTCGCCGAACGACACGGCCTCATCGTCATCGGCATGGGGGAGGAAAACCTGCGCCTGCTCAACTCCCCAGACTTCACACCAAAAACTTTCTGAACACGGCACACGAACATGGCTCGAATCATTGCGGTGGTAAACCAAAAAGGAGGCGTTGCCAAGACCACGACCGTGGCCAACTTGGGAGCTGCGCTGGCCGAAAAGGGATATCCTACCCTTCTGGTGGACCTGGATCCCCAAGGCTCCCTGGGAAGTGCCTTTGGTGTGGAACCGGACGAGAACGCGCCGACGGTGTACCACCTTCTCATCGGTCAAGTGAAGGACGTGGACCAAGTGCGGGTGCGGGTGCGGGAAAAGCTGGATCTGCTCCCTGCCAACATCCACCTGGCCGCGGCCGAACTGGAACTGGCCCAACAGCCCCACCGGGAAAAGGCCCTCAAACGGGTGTTGGACCCGCTCCGGGGGACGTACGACTTCATCCTCATTGATTGTGGTCCCAGCCTGGGGCTATTGACCATCAATGCCCTGGTCGCGGCGGACGAAGTCCTCGTCCCCTTAGTCACAGAATACCTGGCCTTGCGGGGCATTGGGGCCCTGTTCGAAACCATTGCCCGAGTGCGCAGGCGCCTCAACCCTCGGCTGCGGATCCTGGGCATCTTACCGGTCATGCACGACCGAAGGCCCTTGCATTCTCGGCAAATCCTGGAAGAGGCCAAGGCCTTACTCGGCGACTACATCCTTCCTCTTACTGTACCGCGCAGCATTCGCTTTGCAGAGGCAGCAGTGGCGGGCATGCCCATAACGGAATATGCGCCCCGACATCCAGGGGCCCAAGTGTATCGTCAGCTTGCGGAGGTTATCATCCATGAGCGAAAAGAAGCCCATCAATGAAGACACAGTGAAACGCACCCCTTCGAAGCCCGACCTCCACGAGCGGGTCCGTTCCAGCGTTGGTCGGGGTATCGAAGCCTTCTTCGAAACCGAAGAGAACCCCGATGTGGAAACCGCGTCCGACAACGTGGACGAACTGTTGGCGTCCATGTTAGAAGAGGAATCCCGGGCTGCGGGGGACGCGTGGGCCGAAGTGGGCGAAGGCAAGGCCCGCGCGTCGGCAGCCGAAGAAACCGTGGGGGAAGCCAAGGACGCGCGTGAACCGGTCCACCCCGCGGCATGGACCGGTTCCGAGGAAGAGGAAGCTCCCTCCCTCGACGAACTCTACGTCCCGTCGGAGGAAGAGCCCCCGCGCGAGGAAACACCCGCGGACCTCATCCCTGAATCCACCCCAACCTCCCGCCCAGAGCCCTCTCCAGAACCGCCCACAGCTGGGGAAGCGGGCCCGGTGGACGTCACTCCCCCGCGCGTGTATCCGGCCGGCATCTTAATCGAAGCACCGGTAGAAGTCGAAGTCGAACCTCCGGGTCCTCATCCGGAACCCGGCGAAGAACCTGAACCGGCCCACATCCCGTCCTCCCTCACCCGGACCGAGATCATCCAACACATCTCCCAAGAGCGTTTTCAACAGCTCGAAAAGGAGATCGACGAACTGTACGACCTGGTTCCCACCATCCTGGCGGGCAACAAGGGCTACGACAAAGAAGCCCTTGTCATCCTCCACGACGCGCGACAACTGCTCTGGACCGCGCCGGAACGCCTGGTGGACGCGGAATACAAGGTCAAATACGTGCGAGCGCTCATCGAGCGTCACCGACTCAGCGAGGAGTGGGGCCGAAAATATGGGCGGCGGCTGCTCCTGTACGAGCTGGCCTGGTTGGTCGTCTTCCTCGGGGGATTTCTCTTCGTGCAGCTGGGGCAGAACTACCTGACCCAGTGGATCCAGGCCTGGTTTGGGGTGAGCAAGATCAACTACACGGGCATTCTCATCCCCTTCCTCATCAGCCTGATGTGGGGTGGGATTGGCGGTGTGGTGGGCGCCCTTTACAGTCTGTGGTGGCATGTGGCCCAACTGCAGGACTTTGACCGGCGGTACACCATGTGGTATCTGGTGCAACCCATCATGGGCTTCATCCTGGGCGGGATTGTCTACCTGATCATCAGCACCGGATTCCTGGCCCTGCAGGGGACCGTCCCCACCGCGGAGAGCGCCATTGGCGTGCAACTCTTCCCCGCGCTGGTCGCGGTCCTGGGCGGATTCCGGCAACAGTTCGTGTACGAACTCCTGGAACGCATCATCCGCGTCCTGACACCTCATACGGGCGAAGAGAACACCAGTGGGTTGGAGGAAGCGGCCGGGTAAGCCGACCGCCTTTCATGACACGAGAACGACATCAAGGGCGAGGCGTTGGCTTCGCCCTTCTCTATGTGAGGGACTATGGGAACACCGATGCTTGTGGAACTCGAGGAGGACAGACACTGGTGGTTTGCCACCCGGACCCGGGCCATCCTCGCCTACCTGGACATGTTCCTCGGGCCGGGGGACCACCGTCGCCGGGTGCTGGACGTGGGCTGTGGGGCCGGCAACATGGCCCATCACCTACGCCACTATGGTCGCTACATCGGCGTGGACATCAACCCACGCCCCCTGCGTGTGGCCCGTGAGCGGGGACTCACCGTCCACCAGGGCAGTGCCGATGCCCTTCCCTGCGCGTCCGAATCCTTTGACCTAGTAGCCCTGCTGGACACCGTAGAGCACGTGCCCAACGAAGCCGGCGTGTTCTCGGAAGCCTATCGAGTGCTCAAGCCGGGAGGAAAACTCCTGGTCACCGTGCCGGCCTTCATGTTCCTGTGGAGCAAAAACGACATCCTCAACAAACACCAACGGCGCTACACACGTCCCGAATTAGTCCGCAAACTCCAGGAACACGGATTCCGCGTCCTGCGCAGTTCATACAACAACTTCTTCATCTTCCCCCTGGCCGCGGCCATCATTTTGGCCCGGCGAGGGCGATTTGAGCCGGACCTAGCCTCTCCCCATTTTGACGACGAAGCATACCAGGTGGAGATGGAACCGACCCCCGAACCCCTGAACACCCTCCTGCACGGGGTCGGGCGGGTGGAAGCGGCCGTTCTGCGTCGCGTCCCCTTCCCCTGGGGGACGGGCATTATCGCCATTGCGGAGAAGTGAGGGCAGAGATGAAGGGCAAGTGGCCACGAGCACGCTGGCGTTTCATCCTTCACGGGGAAGCTCCCGGCGCCTGGAACATGGCCGTTGACGAGGCCATCGCCCGGATGGCAGGGGCCGGAGAAGTTCCCCCCACACTGCGGGTATACGCGTGGTCGCCGCCGTGCATCTCCCTGGGGCGGCATCAGCCCCTGGCCGACATCGACCTGGAACGAGCCCGGGCCGACGGCATCGACATTGTCCGGCGTCCCACCGGTGGTCGGGCCATCCTCCACGCGGATGAGATCACCTACAGCGTGGCCGGTCCCCCACACGAGCCGCGCCTGCAAGGCATGGTCTTAGACGTCTACCAGCGGCTCAGCGATGGGCTCATCCTCGCGTTGGAACAACTGGGCGTACACGTGTACAAGGCCGAAGCATCCGCGCGGGCCGGGCCGGACGCGGGCCCCATCTGCTTCCAAGTCCCATCCGCGTACGAAATCGTCACCCTAGACGGCCGGAAAATTGTGGGGAGCGCTCAAGTACGCAAGCGGGATTGGATCCTGCAGCACGGCGCCATCCCTTTGCGGGGGGATGTGACTCGGCTGGCCGAGTACCTGGCCCTGCCCGAAGAGAAGCGGCGGGAGCTAAAGACCGCCTTGGCCGCGCGGGCCGTAAGTGTGGAGGGTTACACCGGACGTCCCGTGTCCTTCCAGGAAGCCGCGGAAGCCCTGCGTGAGGGGTTCGCCCGAGCGCTCCACCTGGACTTGGAACCCGGTGAGCTGACCGACGCGGAATATGAACTCGCGCGCACGTTGGCCGAGACAGTGTACGCACATCCTGAGTGGACAACACGGGTGTAGCCATGTTCACCATCGGAGTAGCCACCATAGAACTACGTCTACCTGGAAACAGCTCCCTCAAGGGCAAGCGGGCCATTCTCCGGCCCATCATTGCTCGCCTGCGCAAGGAATTCAACGTCTCAGTGGCCGAAGTGGAAGCCCAAGACGTGTACCAACGGGCCGTCATTGCCATTACCTGCGTCAGCTCCGATGCCAGTTACATCCACGGATTGCTGACAAAAGCCGTGGAAATGGTGGACCGCATGCGGATCGACGCGGAAGTCGTGGATTACGACATAGAGATCTTGTGATTGGACTTTGGACAAATCCGCGGCCAAGTGTTCTCCGGCCAGGGGGTTGTCCAAAGTCCAGCGTGTGAGTAACGATTTCGCTGGGCGGGGCAAAACAGGCTGCCACGCATCCAAAACACTGGGCCAGTTACCCAACCGATTCAGGATACACCATGTCCCGACGGGTCGCACTCATCCTAACCGTCCTCAACGAAATCCAGACCATCGGTCCCCTGTTGGACTCGTTGGCCGCGCAAACGCGCCGCCCGGATGAGGTGGTGGTGGTAGACGGCGGTTCCACGGACGGGACGTGGGAATTCCTCCAGGAATACAAGGGCCCCCTGCCCCTGCGCGCGCTGCGATATCCGGGGGCCAACATCAGCCAGGGGAGGAACAAAGCCATCCAGGCCACCCAGGCTGAGATCATCGTCAGCACCGACGCGGGCGTCCGGCTGGCGCCCACATGGCTGGAACGGCTGCTGGCCCCGTGGTCCGAGGACACGCCCCCGGCCGTGGCCGGCTTCTTCCTCCCCGACCCTCAGACGCCCTTCGAGCTGGCCCTCGCGGCCACCACCCTCCCCCTGCCGGAGGAGATCGCGCCGGAACGGTTTCTCCCTTCCAGCCGCTCTGTGGCCTTCCTGCGGGAGGTGTGGGAACGGGTGGGAGGATATCCGGAATGGTTGGATTACAGCGAGGATGTGGTGTTCGACCTCCGCGTGCGCGCGCTGGCCGGGCCGTTCGCGTGGGCGCCCGACGCGGTTGTCTACTTCCGGCCTCGCTCTTCCCTGGGGGCATTCTTCCGCCAGTACCGGAACTACGCGTTCGGCGACGGACAAGCAGACCTCTGGCGGATGCGGCACGCGCTGCGCTACCTCATCTACGGGATTTTCCTCCCTGCTCTCCTCTACCTCGGCGGGACGGGACATGTGATGGGCTGGATGTTACTCCTCATCGGGGCCGGACTGTACGTACGCCGCCCCTGGTGGCGCCTGGGCCGCCTGGCCCCCGACCTCCCCTTCCCCGAACGTCTGCGCATCTTCCTCTGGGTGCCTCTGCTGCGGGTGGTGGGGGATGTGGCCAAGATGTGGGGATATCCTCGCGGACTCCTCTGGCGATGGCGTCACCGTCGAGACCCGGCTATCCACTGGCGCCGGGATCTCCCCCGACCCGTAGGGGGCACATCAGGCGGTCGTGTCATCTGAAGCCGTCAGATCGGGCCAGGCGACTGTGTACAGCACCCAACGGAACACATCCACAGCCACGCTCAATCCCGCCACAATCAGCGAAAGCGCGGCCCAAAACAGCCATCCCGCCCAGACCCAAACTCCCTGGGCCCGAAAGCCCAGCAGGAGAATCGGCAAGGTCAAGACATTCATCACCCCGGACACAAGGGAAGTCAGCGCAAAGGGGATCAGGCCCAACACCAACACAGGGCCAAGACGGCGTCGGAGCACGGACCACGCTCGCGCCAGAGCCCGGTCCACGGGCAGGGCATCCTGGATCACCGCCTCATACGCGAGGGGCAGGTAGAACTGGGCCGCGAGGGAGAGCAAGAGGAGAAGGGGGACTCCCAGACACAGCCCTCCCACGAAGAGGGAAGGGAACTCCTGAGTGGTGAGGAGCGTATGCAGGAGAGCACCCGTCCCTCCCAAAAGAAGGAGCGCGACGACCGCGAGGGGCAACATCACCAAAACGGAGATGAGGAAGAGGTGGGGGAACCGGTGAAGCGCCACCGTCACACTCTCCTGCCAGCGGGGCGGTGTCCGGTGGGAGGGCATGGTATGGTGAATGATGCTCCCCGCGATGAAGGGGTAAATGACCCAGCCAATGCCCATCAACACCCATATGGAGACCACGAGGAAAAAGCGAGGGCCGAGAAGACGGGCATACATCTCCAGAAGTCCCCGCATCATCCCCCAGAAATTGTCCGCGAAGAGCAGGGGAAAGACCCAGCTAGGGTGTTGGAAGGAACGCGAGAGGTGTTGTTCCCACCCGATTTGCAAGCCCCCGCCGAGGACCGCGATAAGCCACCGGAGGAAAAGCCAGGGGATCGCCAGGACCCACAGGTGGATATCCCGTCTCAAATGGTGAAACGCTCGGTAAAGCCAGTCGCTGTAACTCACAACGCACCTCCTCGTACACGCTCCCAGAACCGCTCAGCCATGTATCCTTGACCGCTGAGAGTCCACAGATCGTCCACAATACGTCGGGCAATCTCCCGTGGGTGTCCGAAGATGTGAGGAATGCGGGAGTGCAGGTGGTGTACGGCCTGGATTTTGGCAGCCGTGTCCGCGGAGTGGAGGGGGATGAGAAGGGGGTGCCAGCCCCGGCGTTTGAGAGTGCGAAGGGTGTCGGGCATGACCACGCGGGGGTATTCCTCGTACCAGAGGACCCGGTATCCCTCCCGGGCCAGCACATGTCCGGCCGAGGCCAGGTGAATGTGGTCCACGTGTCGGTTGAGGGCCAATGGTGCGTAGATGAAGGTGGGGCGGGTGAAGAAAAGGGTGGTGATCTCCCCCGCGAGGCGATGGGGGAGGTCCCCCTCGCTGGGATCGGGCAGGCCGTAGAGGGCCCGACGGTGGGTGTAGAGGTTCCGCTTTTCCAGCGGATGTTGACGCTCCTCCGCGATGGGGTACAGTCCCAGCCATCCCTTCACGTGGAGGAGTTCCCACGCGTTCCGGGTTTCCCGGATTTCGGGACTTTCGGGGGATGCGTGGTTCGGGATGAAGGGGACGGCCACGTATACGTCCGCGCCGCGGCGTGTGAGGTAGGCCATGGTGCCCCCACAGGCCAGAACGGCATCCCCGAGTCGGGGTGCGAGAAAGACATGTAAGGCCGTAGTCATGGATTTCACCTGCTCATGTGATGGGCCATTCGTCCTCTTCGATCTTCAGGATCATCTGCCCATCTGCGTCGGGTTCATACCACATGGGTCCCTGAGGCACATGACTGTCCACGACGAGCGCTCCTTCGTCCATGTATTCCCAGAAGAGTTGGAAAGGCTCTTTGCCCGGCACCCATTTCTCGGCCATGACGACGCCATGGCCGGGCAAAACGGTGAAGACGACTTTCCGCGGGTCATCGGGGTTCTGCAGGGCTTGGGAGCGGGCAAACGCGGCTTTGATGCCCCGGGCTTGGGCTTCGGTGGCACAGGAGACCAGGTAATGGTAATACGCCTCGTCCAGGGGGACGAATTCCACCTTGGTGGGGTCATACGCGGCAATGCCCCGGTGTCCGTGCAGTTTGGAACGGACCACGGGGACATCCACTTGCATAGGCCATTCAGGTCCTAGGGAGATGCGGGGCAGAACCGTGTCCATGTCGTACATTTCCACGGCCTCGGAGGAAGGGGGGTCGTTCCGCTTGTTCTCCACGTGACGGACCAGGGCGCCCCGGCCGTCCGGTCGGACGCCGACGATGACGGCCAGGTCGTCATCGGTGATGTTGTCCTTGTCCACGGGCCGGGCACTGCCGGTGACGGTGGCGATGAGGGCGTTGATGCGGGGTTCCCAGGTGGCGAAACACCCTTCGCTGTACTGGCTGGCGACCGCGTCCGCGACCGCGGGGACTTTCACCAGATCCGCGATGCGGACCATTTCGGTGAAGAAGTGACGCTTCCCCAGTTCCCGCGCGGCCTTTTGCATGGCCTTGGGTGCGGGCAAGCTATCCCACACGGCCCGGGGGATGGGCGGAGGCACGACCTGGTGCTCGGTCACCTCTCGGGTGCTCAGGGTGGTGACCATGCGCAGGGCAATGTCCTCGTAGAACATGTCCAGGTCGTCCGCCCGGCTCTTGGGGAAGGCCCCCACCAAGTCGAAGTGATACGCGGCCAGCGGTTTATCCTCGCCCACGACCAGGATGACGCGGATGCTCTTGGTCTGGGCCTGGATGAGTCGCTGGAGCGCGAGGATGGGCCCGCCCCGGCGTCCCTGCTCGAAGAGGACTTTGTACGCGTTGGGAGCTAAGCCGGGGAAATCGTAATCCTTCGGGTCGGGCGGTTCTTTTTTGAGAACCTCCCGGAAATAGTCCAGCAAGTGGAAAAACTCATCCGGTCGCGCGTGGACCAGGGTGTAAAGGGTGGGAGTGTGGGAGAGGTTGAAGCGGCGGCGGGCGGTGAAGAGAAGTGCTTCCCGCCAACGCAGGGGTTTGCCAAAAGGTGCGGTGGTGAGGATGGCGTCTGTGTACTGGTCGGGCACATCCTGCACTTGATGACCCAACCGCTGAAAGACACGCAAGACGCCGTCCGCGACCCCTTCCAACAGGGGGCTCATGGGACCGGGCACAAAGGAGATGTGAACGCGTTGCAACCAAGGATGTAGCGGTCGTACAGTAAAAGCAGAAGCAACCTGCATAAGCCCTCCTCGTCTGCGCAGCGCGATTCGAGGGGTGCGCTTATGGTGTGGCGTTCCTCTCTTCCCCTGACAGTCGGAGAAAGCGGACCGCCCAGTCTGCGAACCTGGGGGATATCACCTGTGCGTATACCAACAACCGCGCGTGCCATGGTACAATCACTTCGGGGGCATTTTTGCGAATGCCCCGCAAGATGGCCTGGGCAACGGTGGTGGGTGGAATTTTAGCAGAGATCCACGGAACTGTCAGATCTGCGATGAGGGGGGTATCCACCCGCCCGGGAAAGACAACCGTGGCCCGGACACCGGTGCCGTGGAGCTCTTGGCGGAGCACGTCGCCGAATCCGGCCAGCGCGAACTTAGCCGCGACGTAGGGCCCATCGGGCGGGATACCTTTTTTCGCGTCCATGGATGTCACAAGGACAATGTGTCCATGGCCGCGCGCCAACATGTGGGGAAGGACGGCCAGGACGGGGTACACACTGCCGTAGAAGTTCACGGCCATGGATTCTTCCAAGTCCTCCACCCGGAGCTCCCGGATGGGGCGTCGGATGTAAGCGCCCGCGTTGGCCACCAGGATGTCCACCTGCCCCCACCGTGCCAATGTCTCACGAACCAGGTGGTCCACCTGCTCCCGGTCGCGCACATCTGTGGGGATGACGAGGGCTTCTCCGCCCAGGGCGTGGATGGCCTGGGCCACTTCCTCCAGCAGAGGACGCCGCCGAGCCGCGAGGACAACGCGAGCCCCTTCCCGCGCCAAAGCCAGCGCGGTCTCCTTGCCGATCCCACTGGAAGCGCCGGTCACTATCGCGACTGCACCTTTCACCTGGGTCATCTTTCCGTCCTTTGAGAAGCAATTTGTGTGAAAAGCGGGCGAACAGGCCCACACCTTGACAGAACGCCCATCCCCCTACTTGTCCTCCCTATCGATCAAACGGGAAGTAGCCACGCCGAGGCCGATGTACAACCAAAAGAGCGTGGCCATGTGGGGGTAGACCATGTTGAACAGATAATGGTCAAAGACGCCGCTTACCATCACCCCAACCAGTGCGCCGCCGTATCCCAACAAGATACTCTCCAACTGGGCATCGGGCATCCCTTTACGCCAACGCCGCCAGAGCAGGAGGAGGAAGACGGCCAAAGTAAGCAAGTACAACCCCAGACCGATTATCCCCGTCTGCTCGGCCACCAGGAGATACACGCTGGAAACCCCCACGTAGAGGTCGATGTCGGGCGATCCGGTGAACCCCACCCCTGTCCACGGATACCGACGGATGAGGCGGAACGCGTCCTTGTACTCGCCAAAGCGCATCTTCGTGGCCAGGTCCTTCCCCTGCAACCCCTCGATGAAATGCTGGATGTAAGCATGGGACCAGGGCAGCAGGAGGAGAATGGCCCCACCCAATCCCATGAAAAGGAGCAGGCGGGGGTACTTGAGCACGGCCAACACCCCCAACGCGGCCATAAATCCCAACATCGCCCCTCGGGAAAACGTCAGGAACAGGGCGACCAGTTGGAGCACGTACATGCCCACCAGGGCCCAGCGGGGGAACACAGGTCGGGGTGAAGCCAGCTGAGGACCGGTCAACCCACCCACCAGGATCATCATCCCCCCCAACACATTGGGGTCCACCGCGGTGCCGATCGCGCGCATGGGATTGTTTGGGTTATCCTCGATCCAGCGGAGGGCCCCAAAACCTCCTGGATATCCCAACCGGGCTAAGGCGTTGAGAATGCGCACCGTGGTCTGAACCGGGAGGAGGTAGAAGAGAATCGCGATGGCCGCGCTCAACGTGCCGGCCAGGATGAGGATGCGGGTGAAGAAGATCAAATCCTCCCGCCGTTTGACCGCGTTGAGCACCACGTAATACATGGTCAAAGCCAGCAACAGCTCCAGGAAGTGCCGCAAAATAGTGGGCGTGGGACGGGAGTGAATAATGCCCAGGGAAAAAGTCACCAGCATCCAAAGGATGAAAATGGCCAGCACCACGCCCACCGCGGCCACCTCCAACCTCTGTTCCCGGCGGGTGGCCACCCGGAGCACGTAGACGAAAAAGACCGCGCCGACCACCGCGTTGAGGAACGTGGGCGTCACTCCCACGTCAAAGGGAAACGTGGCAAATGGGAGGACGTACGCGACCGCGATCACGGCCACCAAGCCGGCCCGTACATCCCGCAACAGCGCGTACCCCACCACAAGGGCCCCCACGCCGATGAGCGCGAGCAAAGGACCGAGCACGCCAATCCACAGGGCCGCGAACAGCACCGCGACCCCGATCAACAAGCCTCGGCTGAGCCAAGCATGCTGCGGATCCGGATGGCCTAAATGATGCTCCAGTGACTTCAGCATAGAATAACTCCTGCTTCGCGGGTCATGAGTAACAGTCGGCTCGACGGAAAGAATCGGCGGACGGGTCCGCGCCTTGGCAGAAGGCCGATCTCCTCGCCCCGTGCCAAGCCCATTTGCCCAAACTCCAATGAGCAATGGTACACTTAACCAAGTGGACGCACAAGAAGAGGGAGGGGTTCACCTGTGTCGCGTGTGGATGAGCGATTTCTCATTCGGGGAGAAACGTTTGAGCCCGCCTACATGCACCTCTACCGGACGGGCGAGTTGGCCCGCCGCGTCCAGGAAGCCCGACAAGCCCTGGCCGATTGCGACCTCTGCCCCCGGCATTGTCACGTCAACCGCCTGGAAAATCGCATCGGCGTCTGCCGCACCGGTCGCTACGCGCGCGTGTCCAGCTATTTTCCCCACATGGGCGAAGAGGATTGCCTGCGAGGCTGGCGGGGGTCGGGCACCATCTTCTTCTCCTGGTGCAACCTGCGCTGCGTTTTCTGTCAGAACTGGGAGATCTCCCAAAAAGGGGAAGGCGTGGACATCACCCCGGAACATCTAGCCCGCATGATGCTGGAACTCCAGGCCATGGGCGTCCACAACATCAACTGGGTGACCCCGGAACACGTGGTCCCCCAAGCCCTGGAAGCCCTCCTTCTGGCCGTGGAGCACGGCTTACGACTCCCCATCGTCTACAACACCTCCGCGTACGACTCCCTGCACAGCCTGCGGCTCCTGGACGGCATCATCGACATCTACATGCCCGACTTCAAATTCTGGACACCCGAGCTCGCGCGGCGGTACCTGAAGGCGAAGAACTACCCCGAAGTAGCCCGTCAAGCCATCAAGGAGATGCACCGTCAGGTCGGGCCCCTCAAATTCGACGAGCATGGCCTGGCCAAACGGGGGCTCCTGGTGCGGCACCTGGTCATGCCCGGCTATCTGGAGGAAACCCGACACATCCTGCGCTTCCTGGCCGAGGAGATCTCCAAGGACACCTACGTCAACATCATGGCCCAGTACTATCCCAGCTGGCAAGTCAGCGACACACGTTATCCCGAACTCAACCGCAGGCTCACACGGGAAGAATACCGGGAAGCCCTGCGCATGGCACACGAGGTGGGACTATGGCGTCTGGACCGGCGACAGTAGAACGGGAGGATGTACGGCTGCTCCAGCGGCTCAACCGCCTGGCCCACATGCTGGAACACATGGGCACCAGCAACACGGATGTGGAACGCATCCTGCGCCAGGTCATCGAAAGTGCCCGGGAACTCCTCCCGGCAGAAGCCGTCTTCATCTACCTGCACACCCCTCTCCCCGGCGCGGGGGACACATTCATCCAGGGGAAGGGGCCCATCCCCTCGCGGGAACAGGCCTTTGCCCCAGAAGGGAGCGGGTTTCAAGCCCTCAGCGAAGAAAAGCCGCGACATCAACCCCAAGGTCCCCACACCCTCACCTGGATGCCCCTGCGCGGGAGGGAACAGAGCCTGGGCCTCCTGGGCGTCCTCTGGCACAAAGATGTCCACCCCACCCCGGAGCACATGCTCATTCTGGAGAGTTTTGTCCACTTGGCCACGCTGGCCTTGCGCCAGACAGATCGGGGGCATCCGGAACCGGGGCCGGCCCGCAAGCGGGATGAGCTGGAACGGCTCCACCGTGCGGGGCTCCTCATCTCCTCCCGGCTGCGCCTGGAGGACACGTTGGAGGCCATTTTGCAGATGGCCCTGGAAGTGACAGGGGCCCGCTACGGGATTTTGCGGCTTGTGGACCCGGAAGGGGAGAACCTCATCGCCAAAGCCCTGGCGGGGGAGCGGCTGAGCCGGCCGGCCGTGGAATCCCTGCCCATCAACAGCACCAGCATTACCGGCTGGGTGGCCAAACACCGTCGTCCCCTGCGCGTGGACGACGTGCGCCTCCCCCCGTGGTCGCGGCTGTACTACCCGCTGGACTACGATCTGGAGATGCGTTCCGAACTGACCGTACCCCTCATCGGCGCGAACGGACGTCTGGAAGGGGTGATCAACCTGGAAAGTCCCCGGGTGGCCGCGTTCAGCGAGGAGGACAGTCACCTCCTCCAAGCCTTGGCCACCCAAGCGGTCATCGCCATCCAGGAAGCCCGGTTGTTGGACGCGCTTCAAGACATCGCCTGGCGGGTGCTCACCGAGCCGTTGGACCGAGTGCTCCGGCATCTGGTCCAACGGGCCCAGGAGCTCCTCAACGTCGCGGACGCGGCCATCTGGCTCCTCCAGGGGGATGCTCTCGCGCTCAAAGCCCACACCACCTTCCCCCCAACCCATCGCATCCCTGTGGAGGGCACATACCTGGGCCGGGCCGTGCGCACGCGCCAGCCCGTCCTTGTCCCCCTGCCGGATCCGGATTTGAAGGACCCGTGTCGGGCGTGGGTGGAGGAACGGGGGTGGAGAACCGGGCTGGTAGTGCCCCTCCTCACGGGGGAACCCAAAGAACCGGTGGGCGCCTTTAGCGTGTACGCGACGGACGAACGGCACTTCCAGTCCTCCGATTGGGACAAAAAAGTCCTGGCCATCCTGGCCCACTACGCGGCCCTGGCCGTCCACAACGAACGCCGGCAGGCCGCGCTCCAGGCCGCGCAGGAACAACGGGCCGTGGCCGAGACCTTCGCGGCCATGGGGGACGTGGCCGCGAACATCCTCCATCACCTGAACAACAAAGTCGGCACCATCCCCGTGCGGGTGGAAGGGCTCCAGGAGAAATACCAAGACGTGCTCGAAGAGGATCCGTACATGGCCCGCACCTTGGAAGCGATCCAGGAAAGTGCCCGCGAGGCCTTGCAAGATGTGCGGGACAGCCTGGCCCTGCTGCGTCCCATCCGGCCCGGCCCGGTCCCCTTGCACGCGTGCGTGCAGGATGCCCTTGCCACCGTCAAAATTCCTCCGGCCGTTCGTGTGCACATCTCCGGCCTGGACGCGTTGCCCCCGGTGTTGGCGGGGAAGGAATCCCTCACCTTTGTCTTCACCAACCTCCTGCAAAACGCAATGGAGGCCATGGGTGGAGAAGGGGAGATCCACATCTGGGGGGAGGAAGGGCCGGAGGACGTGTGGGTCCACGTGCGGGACAGTGGGCCGGGCATCCCGGCGCACCTGCACGAGCGCATTTTCGACTTCGCGACCTCACGGCGGCGGCACCATGCCGGCCACAAGCTGGGCTTTGGGCTCTGGTGGGTGAAGACCTTGATGAGTCGGCTGGGCGGGGAAGTGCGGGTGGAAAGCCGACCGTCCGAGGGGACCACCTTTCACCTGCGCCTCCCAAGGGCCACGCTAGCCGACGGCCCTCAGCCGAACGGATCGACCGCCAAGACGTGACCCTACCTGGACGGCCGACAGGTGTCCCCCCGTCCTCCCCCTTAATCGTTATTCGTTAATCGTTACTCCTCACTCCCCACTCCCCCAACACCCACTTTTGTCCAGGGACCAGCTGTGCTAAGATAGCGGGCGGGAAGGCCCGGTTCGCGGGCCTAAGCCTGACACATGGGCCTTTGGACAAACGGACCCGGTTGGCGAGCACACCGTTTGCATGGGAGCAGATGGGCGTTGTCTGCTGCATCCTCCCGTTTGAGCCGCCAACCCCTGTCCGACGTCCGGCCGGCAGATGAACGGATAGGTTATGGATTGGCGCAAACACATGACCACCTACAACGGACATCGTCCCCCGGGATGGCCATTACCCCACGGGGTCATCGACCGGTTCTGGCAGGAGGCAGCCCACCTGCACGCGGTAATGGACACGTTACGGGACGTGTTCCGAGCGTGGGGGTACACGGAGTTCATCCCCCCGACGTTTGAATACGCAGACACGTTGAACACGGGCGCGGGACCCTTCCTCCAGGAACAGATGTACCGCTTCTTTGACCGGGATGGCAAAACCCTGGCCCTACGGCCGGATATGACCATTCCCACGGCGCGGCTGGTGGGCAGCAAGTTGTTCGATCAGCCCTTTCCCCAACGCTTCTTCTACAGCGGCCCGGTGTTCCGTTACACCGAACCCCGGGCCGGGCTCCAGCGGGAATTCTACCAAGCGGGCGTGGAGCTCATCGGCGTGGAGCGCGCGGCAGGGGACGGGGAGATCCTGGCCCTGGCCGTGGAGGCCCTGCGCAGTCTGGGCTTGCGGGAATTCCGGATCGTCCTGGGCCAAATGGAGTTCTTCCGGGGATTGCTGGACGCGCTGAACCTCCCGCCCAAGGAAGCCGAAGCCCTCCGCTCCGCGCTGGACCGCAAGAGCGCGCCGGAACTCCAACGGCTGGTTTCCCGATGGGGGGTGAAGGGCCGCGCGCGGGAAGCCGTGCTCCAACTCCCCTACCTGCACGGGGCCGGGGGAGTGCTGAAACAGGCGCAGAACTACACCCTGAACGCGCGCATGGCCGCGGCCCTGGACCGCCTCCACGCGCTGGAACAGGTCCTGGACGCGTATGGGGTCACCTCGCACATGGTGCTGGACCTGGCGGAAGTGCGGGGCATGGAATACTACACGGGCATCACCTTCGAAGGGTTCGTGCCGGGCCTGGGAGTGGCCTTGCTGAGCGGCGGACGCTACGATGACCTGGTGGGCAAATTCGGTCCTCCTCAGCCCGCGGTTGGTTTCGCCATCACCCTGGACCGGGTTCTTCGCGCCCGGGAGGAACAGGGGATCCCCCCGACTTCTTGGACGCCTCACCTGGTTGTGGGAGGCGCAATCCGGGCGGACACGGTGCATCGGGTGCAGCGCCTGCGCGCGGGAGGTCGACATGTGGCGTGGCATTACACCGCGGACGACCGCCAATCCCTGTGGACGTACGCGCGGGCCATGCACATCCCCTGGGCCGTGTGGTGTGACGATCC
Organism: Chloroflexota bacterium; assembly: GCA_013154135.1. Classification (GTDB taxonomy): domain Bacteria; phylum Chloroflexota; class Anaerolineae; order JAADDB01; family JAADDB01; genus JAADDB01. The sequence continues at coordinate 5,622 of JAADDB010000117.1, read as the reverse complement.
CGTGTGGGTGTGGCACGAAGGACGGGAATTCCCACTCCCTGCGGGGGATGAGTGGAGTGACCATGTGGGGGAGAGGTGACCCATGAGTCCGACGAACATCCGCATTGCTCTGGCCAAAGGGCGCCTGGAAGCCGAAGCCCGGGATCTCCTCACGGCCGCGGGGCTCATGTCCCCCCATGACCGGGGAGGGCGGGCCTTGATCCTGCCCGGCGCGGAGCCCGATGTGGACTTCCTCCTGGCCAAACCCGCGGACGTGCCCGTCTACGTGGAACACGGGGTCGCGGACTTGGGCATCGTGGGGCTGGATGTGCTGAGGGAGGGAAATTACGACGTGTACGAGCCCATGCTCCTTCCCTTTGGACATTGTCGGCTGAGCGTGGCCGTGCCCCAAGACCGGGTCGACGCGTACCATTCCCTGCGTCTGAACCCTAACCCCCGGGTGGCCACCAAGTACCCTCACCTCGCGCTCCAGTACTTCCACGCGCGCGGTGTCTCCCCGGAAATCATCCCCCTGAGCGGGTCCGTGGAATTGGGCCCCCTGGTGGGCCTTTCCGACGTGATCGTGGATTTAGTCCAAACCGGCCGGACGTTGCGGGAGAACGGGCTGGTCGAAGTGCGGGTCATCCTGGAATCCCAGGCCGTACTCATTGCCAACCGGGCCAGCTATCGGTTGAAGGAAGCCCGGCTGAGCGACATCATTCACCGCCTGCAACGAGTCCTCACGGACCACCACACGACATAAGGGAGGAGACCTTATGCCTGCCATACGCATCTACACGGTGGACGAAGCAAAACAGACCATCCTCAAACGCCGACGCTGGGATGAATGGCCCATCCCGGATCGGGTGCGCGAGGGCATCCGCCAGGTGTTCGGCGAGGAGCTCACCCCCGAGGAAGCAGTGCGGCGCATTGTCCAGGACGTGCGCGAGCGGGGCGATGCGGCCCTCCGCGAGTGGACGGAAAGGGCCGACCGGGTCACCCCGGCTTACCTGGAAGTCTCCCTGGAAGAGATAGAAGCGGCATACGACCAGGTGTCCCCGGATGTGGTCAGCGCGCTGGAATTCGCGGCCGGGCGCATCGAACGCTTCCACCGGAAACAGCCCATCACCAGCTGGCTGGACTGGCAGACAGAAGGAGGAATGGGGCAAATGGTGCGCCCCCTCCAGAGGGCAGGACTGTACGTGCCCGGGGGGACGGCTCCCTTGCCCTCCACCGTGCTGATGACCGCGATTCCGGCCAAAGTCGCGGGGGTGGACGAAGTCATCGTGTGCACTCCGCCCCGCCGCTCCGACGGCCGGGTAGCGCCCGTCACCCTGGTCGCCGCGGATATCGCGGGCGTGGACCGCATTTTCGCGGTGGGCGGGGCCCAAGCCATCGCGGCCATGGCCTACGGCACGGAAACCATTCCCGCGGTGGACAAAATCGTGGGGCCGGGCAACCTCTTCGTCACCCTGGCCAAGAAGCACGTCTTCGGCGACGTGGGCATTGAAGGACTCCTCGGGCCCACGGAGACGGTCATCATCGCGGACGAAACGGCCAACCCCGCGTGGGTGGCCGCGGATCTCCTGGCCCAGGCAGAACACGACGTGCTGGCCACCGCCATCCTCCTCACCCCGAACCGGACGTTTGCCGGTTTTGTCCAGAAGGAGGTGGAAAAACAGCTGGACCGTCTGGAACGGGCGGACATCATCCGGGAGGCCTTGGCCCACCAAGGGGGCATTGTCATCACCCGCGATCTGGCCGAGGCTGTGGAGCTGGCCAACGACTTCGCGCCGGAGCACTTGTGCCTTTCCATGGTGGACCCGTGGGATCTGGTGGGCGCGATCCGCAACGCGGGCGGCGTGTTTGTGGGGGAATTCTCCTTCGAAGTCCTGGGAGATTACGTGGCCGGGCCCTCCCACTCCATGCCCACGGGCGGTTCGGCCCGCTTTGCCAGCCCGGTCAACGTGCTCGATTTCGTCAAGATCACATCCGTCGTCGCGCTGAATGAGGGAGGAATGGAATCCATCGCGGAAGCCGCGGAGATTTTAGCCCAGGCCGAGGGGCTCACCGCGCACGCGCACGCGGCCCGCATCCGACGCAAGGGGGATCTCTCCTTCTCCCTCAAGTGACCGACCGATAACCGATTGACGGAGGAAGTTCGGTAGTACCCCGGCGGCGGAGGGGTCCGCGCCTCGGTGGGGCATGGAGGTTCTCGCTCCGTGCCAGAAAAGAGTTCTGCGTAGTTGGTGGGTTTCGCCCACCCACCACCAAAAACAGTAAGAAATCAGTCGGTGTGCGTGGCAGAGTGGAGATCAAGTGAGGTGAAGATGATGAAGCCCAAACGTGTCCTTATCGTGTGCACCGGGAATATCTGCCGTTCTCCCATGGCTTACGGATTGCTGCGCGCGTATCTTCAAGAACAGGGCCTGGACCAGGCTATTGTGGTGGAGACCGCGGGGACCCACGCGCTGGTCAACGAACCGCCCAGCGCGCCCGGCCAAAAGATCCTGGCCGAACGGGGCATCGACATCTCCCACCACCGGGCCCGCCAGGTGACCCCCCAGCTCCTCCGGGATGCCGATGTGGTCCTGGTCATGGAGGAGGCCCACCGGCGCAGCTTGTTCTACCTGGCGCCCCAACACCTGGGGAAAATCCTCCTCCTGAGCGAGCTGGTAGGGGAACACCAGGATGTGGAGGACCCGTACGGGCAGCCAGAGGAGATGTACCGGAAAACGGCCGCGCTGCTGGACCGCTATATCCGGGAAGGGTTCCCCACCCTGTTGAAACACTTGGGCATGGAGCACCAAGAACAAGCTTCCACACCTGACCCGGGAGGTGAACCCATGGCACATCCGCTGGAACCGTTCAAGATCAAAGCGGTGGAGCCCATCCCCCTGTTGACCCGGGAGGAACGCGAAGCCTATCTCCGCGAAGCCGGACTCAACGTGTTCAACCTGCCTTCTCGCGCGGTCACCATCGACCTGTTGACGGACAGCGGCACAGGCGCGATGAGCGCGCAACAGTGGGCCGCGCTCCACCTGGGGGATGAGGCATACGCCGGAGCTCGGAGTTATGAACACTTGGCCGAGGCCCAAGCGGAGATCTTCGGCTTCCCCTATTTCACCCCCGTCCACCAGGGACGGGCCGCGGAGCGCGTTCTCTTTGAGATCCTCCTTCAACCAGGGGACGTGGTGGCCACCAATCAGCCCTTTGACACAACCCTGGCCAACATCGAAGCACGAGGGGCCCGGGCTCTGGAGTTGGTCATCGAAGAGGCGTACGATACTACCCTGGACCACCCTTTCAAGGGGAATATAGACCTGGAACGCCTTGAACGCCACTTGCAGGGGGATCCGAAGCCCTCGTTCGTCCTCCTCACCATCACCAACAACACGGGAGGTGGTCAGCCCGTCTCCCTGGAAAACATGCGCCAGGTGCGAGCACTCTGCGACCGGTATGGGGTGCCCCTCTTCCTGGACGCGGCTCGCCACGCGGAGAACGCGTATTTCATCAAGGAGCGGGAGGCCCCCCATCTCTCCATCCGGGAGATCGTGCGGGAGACTTTTGCCCTGGCCGATGGGATGTTGATGAGTGCGAAGAAGGACGGTTTGGTGAACATCGGCGGGCTCCTGGCCGTGCGGGATAAGGCCCTCTTCGACCGCATTACCCAGAACATGGTGCGCACGGAGGGGTTCCCCACGTACGGCGGGCTGGCCGGACGGGATATGGAGGCCCTGGCGTGGGGGCTCCGGGAGGCGGTGGATGAGGCGTATTTGCGGTATCGCATCGGCCAGGTGCGCTATCTGGCCCACCGCTTGCGGGAGGAAGGGGTGCCCATCGTGGAACCTCCAGGCGGTCACGCGGTGTACATCGACATTCTGCGCCTGCTGCCCGACTGGCCCCGAGAGCATTTGCCCGGACTTGCTTTCACTCTAGCCCTGTACCGGGAAGGGGGCATCCGAGCCGCGGAGTTGGGCACAGTGGCCTTTGGCCGACGAGATCCCGAGACGGGGGAGTGGATTTTCCCCCGCTTGGAGCTGGTCCGGTTGGCCATTCCCCGACGGGTGTACACCCAGTCCCATATGGATTATGTGGCCGATGTGATCGCTCACGTGGCCCGGGAAAAGGAAACGCTCCTGCGACCGGTGCGCATCGTGGAGGAGCCCCCCGCGTTGCGCCACTTCCTGGCCCGTTTCGCGGAGGATGTGCCTTCACCGGGAACGAACTAGCTTCCATCTGGAGCCAAAAGAGCTCGTCCGGGGGGACTTCGTCCGTCCGCCGGACGCGTTGTGCGGTGGAAGGATGTGACTGAATGCAAGGATGAAGGGGGAGGAAAGGGCGTATGCGCGTGAAGGATTGCGCTCGTTACACACCCGATGGCCGGCGTTTTTGCCCCAAGTGCGGAACTCGGGTGTCCCAACACGCGCGCGAATGTCCTGTGTGCCACACCCGCTTGGATGAGTGCCCCAGCCGACGGTATATCCCCATTGTCGAGGTGTTGGTCGCGCTCGTCATCCTGGCGCTGGTGTGGAGCTGGTGGAAAGGTCACGTCTCGCGCGTGCAGGCCGCGGAGCGCGCGTTCACCGCGACCGCGCTCGCCCATGCCTTCCACACACCCACGCCCACGCCCACGCAAACGCCCACTTCCACCCCCACTCCTACGGCCACACCCACGTTCACGCCGACCCCTACGCCGACCCCGATTTACTACACTGTCCAGGCCAACGATACGCTGGAGGGGATCGCCATCCAATTCGGCGTGCCCTTGCAACGCTTGGCCCAGGCGAATCACCTGAAGGTGAGCGCGATCCTGCGCAAGGGCCAACGGCTTCTCATCCCCCCACCCGAGGGAACGCCCTACGCGACGCCCACGCCGACCCCGCGCGCGGGGTTGATCAATTATGTGGTCGAAGAGGGGGATACGCTGGTGCTCATCGCGGAACGCTTTCAAGTGCCCATCGAGGCCATTGTGGACATGAACCACTTACAGGACCCAACCCGCCTCCGTCCCGGCATGGTGCTCGTGATTCCCCTGAGCACGCCGGTGCCCACTCCAACCCCTACGCCCATTCAAACGCCCACGCCCACGCCCGGTCCCCGTTATCCCGCGCCGGAGCTCATTCTCCCTCCCGATGGGGCCCAGGTCTTCCCCGACAAAACCCCCGTCCGACTGGCGTGGACCGCGGTGGGGTATTTGTGGCCGGGGGAGGTGTACAAGGTGACGTTGCACGTGGGACCGCACACGTGGACGTTGGAAAGCCCAACGCCGAGTCTTACCCTGCCCGTGGAGCTCTGCCAAGAATTGGCCCAAAAGGGCGGCCATGTCCTTTGGTGGGTCCAGGTGGTGGACAAAGAATCGGGCGAACCCCGCAGCCCCCGCTCCTCCGTCCACGCGTTTGAGTGTCGGGGGATAGGGATTAACGATTGACGATTAATGAGTAACGATTAAGGGGGTTGGCTGAAGGGCGAGGTTGGGCGGGATGGGCGAAGAGCCTGAGGCATAACGAGTAACGATTAACGATTGACGATTAAGGGGTCGGCCCCGGGTCGGAATCGGCCGGAAGGGGTAAGGATCAGGACGAGTAACAAGTAAAAGGCACGGGAGCGCCCATCTCGGCTCGTTTGTGGCGATGCTCGGCC
>JAADDB010000285.1 GCA_013154135.1 Chloroflexota bacterium | reverse complement strand
TGTTGCTTTGATTCCTCTTTCCAGCAGAGAACCGTTTTGTGTGGTGGCCCACCTCACAAAACTCTTACCATGCACGGGGCGAGAACATCGGCGCCCCGCCGAGGAGCGGACCCGTCCGCGGCCGAGGGGCGACCGAGCTCAATGGGGATGGTATTCGACGGTCAGAGGTAGGCGCTTGTTGCTTTGATTCCTCTTCGGAGGAAACAGTTTTGTGTGCGTGGTGGGCGGGCGAAGCCCGCCCACCACGCACACAAAACCCCTCTATGCACGGGGCGAGAACATCGGAGTCCCGCCGAGGTGCGGACCCGTCCGCCGCCAAGATACGACGAAGTTTTACAGCCGAGCTATCGTTGGACGTTAGACAAGACGTGGCAACTCGAAAGAGTGGGAAAGGGGATAGGTTCCCCCTTTTCCCCGTCTCAGATTGTTTTTGGTGTGTGCCGGCCGGCACACACCAAAAACTCTTACCATGCACGGGGCGAGAACGTAGGCACCCCGCCAAGGTGCGGACCCGTCCGCGGCCGAGGCACTACGAGATGAATGTCATCAACGGGAAAGGAGGGCGTTTTTGAGATAGGAGTCTGTGGATTCTTTCCCGGGGCGAACTGTTTTGTGAGGTGGGCGGGCGAAGCCCGCCCACCTCACAAAACTCTTACTATGCACGGGGCGAGAACGTGGGCGCCCCGCCGAGGAGCGGACCCGTCCGCGGCCGAGGCACTCGCGAGTTTTGTCCGTCCATCAGATCCAATCCGTTAAGAAGTGAATCACACATTCCGTAGGAGGAACCCATGAGCGGTTACATGCGTGCACTCATTTCAGCTCTTCTGCTTTTGGCCTTTGTTGTCCTGGGCAGCCCCACGGCCCAAGATGGCAAACGCCACATCCCCTGGTGGCTTTGGCTACTCCTTCCCATCGCTCTCATTGTGTGGGTGGTGTGGTGGTGGTTGCAGGAAGCCCAGGAGGAGCAGGATCGGCACTACGAAATCCCGATTCCCGGTCCGGTATCCCCTTCGCCTGAGATGCCGGAAAGCGAGCCCCCTACCCGGTCCGTGGAAATTCCCCTTTCCACGCCCGCGGAGCCGGCCGGCGAGATAGGGGGGGAACGGACATCCACCCTCAGAAGCCCGGACGACCTGACGGTCATCGAGGGCATTGGGCCCAAGATCCAGCGCATGTTGAACGAACACGGCATTTACACCTTCGAGGACTTGGCCGCGGCCGATCCGGAAGAGTTGCGCCCCATCTTCCGGGCCGCGAAGTTGTACTTTGTCGATCCCACCACCTGGCCGGAGCAAGCCCGTTTGGCTGCCGAAGGGCGGTGGGAGGAGTTGAAAGCCCTTCAGGATAGGCTCATCGCGGGCCGACGAGAGGGCGCGTGATTGGCCGATAGAGGCTGAGATAATTTTGACGGATCACCATGAGTTCACTATACTATACGCGAGCTCCTCTGAATCGGTGCAGGGCTAACATCGCGATGTGTCGGCCATCGGGGAGCTCGCTCACAGCAGCCAAATAGTTTTCCAAAGGCAAAGATGGGAACGAGTACATCGGGGGTACTCCACAGCGAGCCCGGGATGGTGGAAGCCGGGTGGGGAAGCCGATGGAAAATCCTCCCGGAGCTGCCGACCGAACAGTAGGCCGGAGGGGCCTACTTAGTAGACTCGGCCGGGGTCGTGGTCCGTTATCCACCACGCGGGGGTGTTTGCCCCCGTTAGGAGGGGGCGACTTACGTCGCCAAGCGGGGTGGTACCGCGGGAGCTAACGCCGCTCTCGTCCCCGAGAGGGGATGGGGCGGCGTTTTTGTATTTGTGTCCGCCCGCCACGTCCACAAATCCGTCAACACACTGAACTCGAACTCGGAGGGAGCGCAATGGCTTTTCAAGAGGTACGTCCGTTTGTCCATTTCCCCGAACTGGAAGAGGAAATCCTCCAGTTTTGGCGGCAGAACCGCACTTTTGAGAAGAGTTTGGAGATCCGCAAAGATGCTCCACGCTTCGTCTTCTACGAGGGGCCTCCAACGGCCAACGGACGACCGGGCATTCACCACGTCTTGGCCCGGGTCTTCAAGGACCTTTTCCCCCGTTATAAGACCATGCGCGGGTACTATTCCCTGCGCAAGGGGGGATGGGATACCCATGGCCTTCCGGTCGAGCTGGAAGTGGAGAAGGAGTTGGGCATCACCCACAAGCGCCAAATTGAGGAATTTGGCGTGGACAAGTTCAATCAACTCTGCAAGGAATCCGTCTTCCGCTACATCCAGGAATGGCGCCAGATGACCGAGCGCATCGGCTTCTGGATTGACATGGACAACGCGTACGTCACCTATCACAACGAGTACATCGAATCCATCTGGTGGATTCTCCGCCAGTTTTGGGACAAGGGACTTCTGTACAAGGATTACAAGGTCGTTCCCTATTGTCCCCGCTGTGGCACCCCTCTCTCCACCCATGAACAGCATTACCCGGGGGCCATCAAGGAAGTGGATGACCCCTCCGTGTACGTCAAGTTTAAAGTCCGCGACCAGGAGAAGACGTTCTTCCTCGTCTGGACCACCACGCCTTGGACGCTCCCGGGCAACGTGGCCCTGGCCGTTCACCCGGAATATGATTATGTGACCGTGGAACACCAAGGGGAACGACTCATCCTGGCCAAAGCTCGACTCCACGTGCTGGATGGCCCGTACACGGTGGTCGAAGAGCACAAAGGGAAGGATTTGGCCGGCATTCACTATGAGCCCTTGTATTCATTCCTGCCCGTGGACCGGGATTACGCGTACGTGGTGAACGCGGATTTTGTGACCCTGGAAGATGGTACCGGGGTGGTCCACATGGCACCGGCTTTCGGCGCGGAGGACCTGGAAGTCGGCCGGGAGTACGGGCTGCCCGTGCTCATGACCGTTGCCGCGGATGGGACTTTTATCGACGCGGTGGAGCCATGGAAGGGCATGTTCGTCAAGGACGCGGATCCCCTGATCGAGGAGGATTTGCGCCAACGGGGGCTCCTTTATAAGGCGGAGACCTATCGTCACAATTACCCCCATTGCTGGCGCTGCGGCACCCCGCTCCTCTACTACGCACGGGAGGCCTGGTATGTGCGGGTGACAGCCCACAAGGAGGACTTGATCGCCAACAACGAGCAGATCAACTGGGTACCGGATCACATCAAACACGGGCGCTTTGGCAAGTGGCTGGAAAACATCCAGGATTGGGCGTTGAGCCGAGACCGCTATTGGGGCACGCCGTTGCCCATCTGGGAGTGCGAGAACCCCCAGTGCAAGCATCGGGAGTGCATCGGCTCTGTGGCCGAGTTGAGCGAGAAGTCCGGTCAAGATCTGAGTGGTCTGGACCTCCACCGTCCCTATGTGGATGAGGTGACCTATTCATGTCCTGAATGCGGGGGGACCATGCGCCGGGTCCCGGATCTCATTGATGTGTGGTTTGATTCCGGCGCGATGCCCGTGGCCCAATGGCATTATCCCTTCGAGAACCAGGAGATGTTCCAGGAACAGTTCCCCGCGGATTTCATCTGCGAGGCTGTGGATCAGACTCGCGGGTGGTTCTACTCGTTACACGCGGAGAGCACACTCCTCTTCAACCAGCCCAGCTTTCTCAACGTCATCTGCCTGGGGCTGATCTTGGACGAAAAGGGGGAGAAGATGAGCAAATCCCGGGGGAATATGGTGGATCCCTGGGATGTGCTGAACGCTTATGGGGCGGATGCGACCCGGTGGTACATGTATACGGCCACGCCACCGGGCAACGCGCGGCGCTTCTCTCTCAACCTGGTGGGGGAGGTGGTCCGCAAGTTCCTCCACACTTTGTGGAATTCCTACGCGTTCTTTGTCACCTATGCCAACGCATCTAACTGGACGCCGCCGGCCGAGCTTGCCGAGCGGGTGGTCAAGGGCGAAGCACCGGAAGAGGTGACACCGGCCGCCCATCCTCTGGACCGCTGGATTCTGGCCGAGCTGCACGCGCTGACCCGGGATGTGACCGAAGGCCTGGACGCGTACGACGTCACTAACACCGGGCGGGCCATCGAGGCCTTTGTGGACAGCCTCAGCAACTGGTATCTCCGCCGCAGTCGTCGTCGCTTCTGGGATGGCGATCCCGCGGCCTTTGCCACGCTGTATGAGGTGTTGGTGACGTTGAGCAAGCTCATCGCTCCGTACATGCCCTTCCTTTCGGAGGTGTTGTGGCAGAATTTGGTGCGTTCCGTGGCCCTGACCGCGGCGGAGAGTGTTCACCTGGCGGATTGGCCCGCGTTTGAGCCCGCGCTCATTGACGAGGAATTGCGGGAGGATGTGGCCTTGGCCCAGCGCATTGTGCGGGCCGGGCACGCGGCCCGGCAGCAGGCGGGCTTGAAGGTCCGGCAGCCGTTGCGGCGGTTGGTTGTGCGCCTGCGCGAGCCCGAGGAACGGGAGCGCCTTGAGCGGGTCATTGACCAGGTGTTGGAAGAGCTGAACGTGAAGGAATGGGCCGTCGCGGACAAGGTGGAGGAGCTGGCAGAGGTGAAGGTCCATGCGCTTCCCAAACAGTTGGGGCAGAAATACGGCCGCCTTTACCCGAAGATCCGGGAGGCTTTGGGGCAGATGGACCAGGTCGCTCTGGCCCGGAAGTTCCGCGGCGGGGAGACGGTCCCCGTGGAGGTTGAGGGACAGGTTCTGGAAATTCAGCCGGACGAGGTGGATGTGCGCATTACCCCGCGAGCCGGGTACGCCGTCGCGGAGAGCGGGGGGTACATGGTTGCCGTCACCACAGAATTGGATGAGGAGCTCAAAGTGGAGGGGATGGCACGGGAGTTCGTCCGCCGTGTTCAGAACCTGCGCAAGAAAGCCAACCTCCACGTCACCGACCGGATTTACCTCTACGTCCAGGGGGGCGAAAACCTGCGGCGGGTCTTGGACCGGTGGGGGGATTACATCAAGCAGGAGACCCTGGCCCTGGAGATTGTGCCGGGGGTTCCCAAGGATGTGCCTCATGATACGTTCCGGCTCAACGGGGAGGAAGTCCTCATCGGCGTGGAACGGGCGCGGGGCGGTTAGGCGTGGGATATTGAGTAACGATTGACGATGAACGATTAAGGGGCTGAATGTCGGGGTGGCCCTTCGCTGCCGGGCCGGGGAGAGAAAGTTCCGGCTGGTCCGCGGAACGGGAAGTGGGCTTGCGGGCGCGTGGTGCCCCTACCTCTCGGCGGCGGATGGGGTCGTGGAGCAACGAGTAATGAGTAACGATTGACGATTAATTGGTGTGGTCATGTGCGAA
>JAADDB010000189.1 GCA_013154135.1 Chloroflexota bacterium | reverse complement strand
AGCTTGGCAGTATCCTCTTTTGGCGTTGGGAAGCGCTCTTTTGGTCAGTGGATGGTGGTTCTGGCGTAACTGGACTCTTTACCATGATCCCACGGGGCTTAACGTCATGTTGGCGATTGTGGGGGAACGCTCGGCTACCTGGCGAGATCTGCTTCGCGAGTGGGAAGGCTTCCGTCGCGCGTTTTGGGGCGTCTTCGGCGGCATGAATGTGTTGATGCCGGCGTGGGTATATCGCATCCTGGACGGCTGGACCCTGGTGGTGTTTCTGGGCTTTGTGTTCGCTTTTCTCCGTGCGGTCCATGCCCGAGAGCGAACGGAAGTGGAACGATGGACCGGAGTGCTGGGCTACATCGGCACGGTTTTTGTCGCACTGCTTCGGTGGACCATGCGTACCTTGGCCTCCCAAGGGCGTCTTCTCTTTCCCGCGCTGGCCCCTATTGGTTTGGTGTTCTGGCGGGGGTGGACGTGGTGGACCGACAAAATTTCTATTCCCGGATGGCGTCGCCTCCTGTCGGGAGTGCCTTTGGCCTTTTTGGCCTTCATCGCTCTGGTGGCCCCGCCGCTGTGGATAGCACCGGTGTACGATCCAACCCGGGTTGTGCGTTCTACTGTGCCCGATGATGTGACTCCTCATCGGGTGCAGTTCGGCCAAGTGGTGGAGATGTTGGGGTATCGCTTGCAAGTTCCACATCCCCTTTTGCCCGGGAGTGAGGTTCAGGCATCCTTGTATTTTCGCCGTCTGGATGGCCCGGCGCAGCCCTGGAGCTTGTTTGTCCACTTGTTGGATGAGGTGGAGGTGGTCTTGGCACAGGATGACCGGTATCCCATGTTAGGCCTTGTGGACATGCCCAGGATATCTCCGGGGACTTTATGGGAAGAGCCCGTACGTCTGCGGGTGCCGGATACGGCTGTCGCGCCGGCCCAGGTCTCCCTGGAGTGGGGCTTTTACAACCTGCAAGATGGGCAACGCTTGCCCATTGCTCACGTAGACCCCCCTCAAACGCGTGTTCTGGTAGGGCCCTGGCAACTCCTGCCTCGCCCGGGCCCATATCCTAACCCCACGTCGGTCGTGTTTGGAGATAGGGTGGAACTGGTCGGCTTTGAGGCCGCACCTCGACGGTTACACCCGGGGGATGCCCTTCACTTGGTGCTTTACTGGCGAGCGTTACGCCCCATGAAACACGACTACGTGGTGTTCACCCACATCCTGGAACCTCCGGACCACATTTGGGGGCAAGAGGACCGGGCCCCGAGCGTTCCCACCCACTTGTGGAAAGTGGGAGAGGTCTACCGGGAGGAGTACACCTTGGTCCTTCGCCCGGATACGCCCCCCGGCCTTTACGAAGTGGAAATTGGCTGGTATCGGCCGGATACGGGGGAGCGATTACTCCGACCGGACGGACGGAACTTCCTCTTTCTCACCCGGGTGCGAGCGGTGCCGTAAGGGGCCACTCGTCCGACGTCCGCCCTTCTGCGTAAGTCCCAGGATCTGAACGCTGATGTGGGGAAATTCCGCGGAAAGGATCTGCAAGAAGGCTTTGGCCGCGGGGTTGTGGAGGGTTTCCGCGGTCCAGAGAAGCTTCAGCGTTCGGTAGAGGGTTTCATTCTGAAGCCGGACGGGGTGAAGTAGCCCCGCTTGCACCTCTTGACGGATCGCGAAACGGGGCAACAGCGCGATCCCCAGGCCCGACTGAACCGCGCGCTTGATCGTCAACGGACTGTCGAATTCTGCCACCACGCGAGGGGTGATGCCGAAGCGCGCGAGGGTCTTCTCTTCCCACAGCCGGGTTAAACTCCCCTGCTCGCGCACGATGAAGGCTTGGCCTCGGAGCATTTCCGGGTTGATATCCGCTCGTCCCCACCACGCGTGCCTCTGCCCCACCACGATGACTATTTCCTCGTCCCAAAGGGGGGTGATGTTAAAGGCAGTGCTTTCCACCTCCCCTTCGACGATGGCAATTTCCACATCCCCACGCGTGAGCGCGCGGACAATGGTGGGTGTCGGACCGGTTTTCAGGTGGATGAACATCTTGGGGTAGTGTTCGTGGAAGGCCTTAATCCAGGTGGGCATCAAACAGGGGCCGGCTCCGGGGCTGGCACCCACGTAGAGCTCTCCGGTGGCCTTGTCGCTGGCCGCGAGAACGGCTTGGTGCGCTTCGGCCGTAAGGCGGAGGATTCGCTGAGCGTAATCTACAAGGGCTTCCCCGGCAGGAGTGAGGGTCATGCCTCGTCGGCTCCGGTAGAAGAGGGGCACGCCCATTTGTTTCTCCAGGGCCCGGATATGTTGACTGACGGCGGGTTGGGTGAGGTATAGGCGCTCCGCGGCCCGGGTCAGGTTCTCCTCTTCTGCGACGGTCAGGAAAATGCGCAGTTGATATAAGCTGAGCATGGCTCCCTGTTCCTATGCCCATAAAGGCTGGTGAAGACGTAGCAAGTAACGATTGACGATCAAGATGAGCCCGTTGGAGGTGGACATGGACGAAATGCGTAAGGTGGGCTTGCAGGACGTCTGCCATTGCCCACCGTTATTGCCCATGATCCCGTGTGCCTATCACCCTACTCCATAAGTGGAAATAACGCAAATTTTCGTGGAGGCATAAGACATTACTTATAGTGGGGATAAGCAAAGGGGTCTTGATACCCGCTCAGAGCATTTTATAATGAGGAAGTGGAATGCTGTTGTCCAGACGCGTGAAATCCCCCAATGATTTCCACAAACTGGAAGGAAGGAGGAGGCGGCATGGCTGTTAACCTACGTAACGGCTACGCCAATGTCGGTTGGTTGAAGAAGCAGTGGCCCTGGTGGACGGCCGGTGTGCTGACCGGTGTGGCCGAGATCATCAACTACATGTTTGTTCCTCTGGGACACCCGAAGCACAAGTTCATCGGTGTGACCAGCGGTATGGCCCGGATGTTGGCCAACGTGGAGACAACGTTGTTCGGCCACAGCCTCATCGCGACCAAGCCCGATTATCAGCCCGCCATTCAATGGGTCATTATCGGTGCTCTTATCGCCGCGTTCGTTCTGGCCTGGTTGGAAGGTGAGCTGCGCACCTGGCCGCGTTATCCTAAGGGAACGTTGGTAGCAACCGCGGTTGGCGCGTTCCTCTTCGCCTGGGGCACCCGTGTGGCGGGTGGCTGTACCCTCCACCATCTCTTGGGTGGTTGGGCCGCCATGAACTTGAAGAGCTGGGTTGTGATGCTCTTTGCCACGTTGGGGGCCCTTGTCGGGTTCATTATCTTGCGCAACCTCAATCTTTCCCAGTACTTCAAGAGTCAGGAAACAAAGTGGTATGTGGAACAAGTGAAGGATCTGGGCTGGGGCGACGGCCTTACGTATTCCGACAAGCCCAGTAATCCCGGCCTGCGTTTGGCTCTGTACGCGTTCTTGCTCCTCGTTTTGGCAGTCGTCCTCTACACGACCTTTGCCGGCAACGATTATGCGGTCCGTATGGGTTGGGCCGACAGCCTGGAGAAGACGAAGATCTACAAGAACATGCTCAGCGTGGGGAAGAACGTGCCGAACATCATCCTGCTCATCATCATCGGTGCCCTGTTGGGTGCATCGGTGGCGAAGACCGGGTTCGGCACCGAGTGTGGGCTCATTAACCCTGAGCTGGGGCGGGAAATGGAGAAGGGTGAAGGCCAAGCGGGCCGCCGCTGGCGGGCTACTTACTCCCTGCGCACCCTGATGATCTCCTTCCAGCCCTTTGCGGCCCTCTCCCTCCACATCTTCCTGGTGAGCTTTGTCATGCTCATCGGTTTTGCCGTCTTCGGCATCATGGAGGGGCACCACTGGGCGACAAAGGCCTTTGCCGAGGGATATGTGGGCCCTGAGTTCCACCATGTGGGCACCTCTATCCGAGAGAACACCACTCTCTCCATGGACATCTTCGGTGGTTTGCTCTTGGGTCTGGGCACTATCTTGATGATCGGTTGTGAGTTCCGCAACTACGGCCGCACGGGCCTCCTGTACATCACGGGCTTGCTCATTTGGCCCTTCTTCTACCTGGGCTACTTGCCCTACACCCTGGCCCGCGATTTCTGGGATGGCCTGATGGCCAGTGGGCATTATGCTCCCACGACCTTCGTCCCGGCGCTCATCGCACCCAAGAGCCCGGCGCTTCAAGCCCTCATCTGGCTCCTGTATGTCCTCTTCTGGGGCTACATGTTCCTCTGGGCCATGCGGCGAGGCGCGAAGAACGTGGGCGTCTCGGTGAACGACCTCTTCCGCATGAACTCCGAGGACATGTACCTGGCCCGCTTGAAGAAACTGGAGAAGGAGGGCCGGCTCGACGAGGTCATCGCGCTGGAGAAGGAACTGTACGATTTGGCTCAGAAGTAAACATGCCGATCCTGCGTCTGGACAACGGCATCCAGGGCGCCCTACGCGGGCGCCCTTTTCGCGCTGTGCCCGGCCCAGGGAGGAGAGAATGTCGGTGCCCCGCTGAAGGTCAGACCTGTCCGCCACTAAGGGAGGCCGGGTTTTGCCGGCCCATCCAGGGCTGGGCGTGGGACAAAATCTAGCGGTTTGGAAAAGAGGGAGAGTCGAGATCATCCAGGGGAGAAATTGGAGGTGACAATGTCCACTTCAACAGGATCACGCTGTGTGCGCGTGTTGGTATACGGGACAGGCATGGGCTTCTTCTACCCTCTCATCCTTCTCGGCCTGTACTTGGGGATTGAAACTGTGCCTTTGCCCATGGCCTTTATCTACTGGGGCATTATCAAACTCATTTTGGCCTATGGGGTTCTTTGTCTTTACCAACTGAACCATCAATTCAAGTACGCTTTGGTTGCGATCTTGCTGTTCGCCAGCGGTATCTTCAGCTTCTACCCCCCTCATCCCGCGTTGACCCTGGGAGTCGAAGCGCTGGCCATGACGGGGTTTAGTCTGACCATCTTCGATATCGGACGTATTCGGCCGGAGACGAATTTGCAGTTGGCCGGCGGGCTTATTTTCCTGGGCGTGATTTTTTCCATGTTGCCCTCAGGCGCATTGGAATTCGCCGGCGCGGCTGCCCTCCTCTTTGGCCTCTTGCTCACGGCCACTCGCCTGATGCGCTTATAGGGGTTGCACAAGTGCTTCTACTTTGTTGGACTTTGGACAAAGCGTGGCGGCTTGGAAAAGTGGGATATATCTTTCCCACTCACCAGAGCCGAACACCCTTCTAGCACGGGGCGGGACGCCGGCATCCCGCCGAGGTACGACCGAGTTTTGTCGTCAACCTGTATGAATTTCATTCAACGGGAAGAAGTCCGGTTTTGATTCCCGGAGAGAACTGTTTTGTGTG
>JAADDB010000174.1 GCA_013154135.1 Chloroflexota bacterium | reverse complement strand
TGGGAAAGCCCCCTGCGGGGGCTCTATATGGACGCATGACCGGCCAGGAATCGCCATAAACGAGCCGAGATGGGCGCTCCCGCCCCCCTTACTCGTTACTCGTTATGCGTTAGGCTCTGCGCCCATCCCGCCCGACTCCGCCCTTCAGCCCCCCTTAATCGTTACTCATTAATCGTCAATCGTTACTCTAATCGTCAATCGTTACTCATTACTCACACCAGAATGCGCCCGCAGGTGGGGCAGAGGACCACCTCCTCCCCGTAACGCACCTGGCGTTCCACGCTCACCGCGACTTCCACCCCGCACACCTGGCACACGCGCTGTTCCAGGCGGGCTACAGCAACGCCCCCCTTGCGCTGGCGCAGACGCTCGTAGAGGAGGAGCAGGTCGGGTGGGAGTTGCCCGACCAGGCGGGAGCGTTGTGCGTGCAGGCGCTGGCGCTCCTCCTTCAGGTGAGCCTGCTGCGCCAACAGCTGGGCACGCTGTTCCTCCCACCGTGCCCGAGCCCCGTCCAGACGGGAGTGCAACTCCTGCAATGTCCCTTCCAGATCCTCCAGAGTGACCATCAACTCCAATATCCGGTCCTCCAGAGTGCTCTCCCGGCGGCGGAGCTCTTCGGCCTTCTGCTCCGCGGCTTCCACCTCGCGGGGGTTGGTGATGTACCCACCGTAAAGGCGGCGCTCCAGGTTAGTCCGGGTTTCCACAACCCCTTGCATGTCGAGCTCCAAGTCCCGTTGTTGACGTTGGAGCCGAGAGCGCTCTTCTTCCAGGTGGCGGATCTGCGTTTGAAGGGCTTGAAGCTCCTCGGGCTCGTGGAGCGCGGCTTCCAGACGGGCAAGCTCTCGGGCGAGGTCATCCAATTGGAGGTCCACTTCCTGCAATTCGCGCAGTAAACGACCGCTGATCATGGGCCAATCCCCGTGTACATGAACACACTTGTCGTGTGGCCGTTGGCCGATTGACGGACAAAATCCGGTACGGGCGGGTCCGCACCTCAGTGGAAAGGACAAGAACCCGGATATATCCGTCAACCAGGACCGTTGGTAGAGAGAAGCATCGTGCGATTTCGTCCCAAGTGCAGCATTGGGGAACACTGTGGATTGTATTCTACCCCAAATGGGTTGAAGGACAAAAACTGACGAGGCGAACTCGATGGCCTCTTGCCCCGAACGCCCCCCTGGCAGGGCACCCACGTCCTCATCCCGTGTCAGAGCAGAGGTTTGGGTGGATGGGGAACGGGCTTCGACACCCGCTAATACCGCACATCCAACACATCTCCCACCTGCGTATTTGTGGCCCGGACCATGCCGGCCGGCACCTCGAGAACCATATGCGCGCGCCATCGAGGACGCCCGACACGCCAGGGGGACACGTGTTCCTCCACATCGACCACCCGCCCTTGGGAATCCAGGTAAAGCACGTCGATGGGATAGCTCATGAACCAGGAGTGAATTCCCCGGCTGGGGAGGAGGAGCAACCCCTCGCCCGGCTCCAGAGGAGGGGTGGCGATGAGCCCGCGGAGCCGGGTCCAAAACGTGTTGGCGACCCGTCCACGGAAGACCAAGACCGCATCCCGCGTGCGATTGTACACCCGCATCATCGGGCACTCACCGTGGGCTGACCGAAAATGTCCGGGGGCAAATGCACGTTATAATCGGCCAAGCGTTCCACCAGGCGGGGCCGAATGCCCGTGGGCCGCAACCGCCCGATCACCTTTCCCCCCTCGAAGCCTTCGATATCAAACACGAAAACATCCTGCAAGAGAATCGTATCCCCTTCCAGACCTAACACCTCGGTGGCGGCCACCACCTTCCGTGAACCATCCCGCATGCGGGACACGTGGATGATCAAGTCAATGGCCGAAGCGATCTGCTGACGGATGGCCCGTAAGGGCAACTCCATCCCCGCCATGAGCACCATCGTCTCCAACCGGGAGAGCGTGTCCCGGGGACCGTTGGAGTGGAGAGTCGTCATGGAACCGTCGTGGCCGGTGTTCATAGCCTGGAGCATGTCCAGAGCCTCCCCCCCGCGCACCTCTCCCACGATGATGCGGTCGGGGCGCATGCGCAGTGCGTTGATGACCAACTCCCGGATGGGGATCTCGCCCCGGCCTTCCACATTCGGCGGCCGAGCCTCCAGGCGCACCACGTGCTCCTGCTGGAGCTGGAGCTCCGCGGCATCCTCAATGGTGATGATCCGCTCGTCCGAGGGGATGTAGCCGGAGAGGATGTTGAGCATAGTGGTCTTGCCCGAGCCGGTGCCCCCGGAAATGATGATGTTCGCGCGTCCCCGGACAACAGCTTCGGCAAAGACGGCAAACTCCGGAGTCACCGAACCGAAGCGTATCAAATCCTCCATGGAAAGGCGACGGCGGAAGAACTTGCGGATGGTGATGCATGGGCCGTTGAGGGAGAGGGGTGGGATGACAATGTTCACCCGGGACCCGTCGGGCAAGCGCGCGTCGGCCATGGGCGAACTCTCATCCACCCGCCGGCCCAAAGGCGCGACGATCCGTTCGATGATGCGCATCACGTGTTCTTCGTCCGTAAAGGTAATGGGCGTGAGGAGGATGCGCCCCTCCTTTTCCACATAGATTTGGTAGGGCCCGTTGACCATGATCTCGGTGATGGTGGGATCATCCAAAAGGGGCTGGATGGGCCCATATCCCAGGATCTCCGCGACCAGCAGGTTGAGCAGACGCTCCTTCTCCTTCCGGGGGACCACGATGTGCTTCGCGACAAGGGCCTGGTCCAAAAGGGGACGGATGATTTGCCGGCCTTCCTCCATCTGCCCCATTTGCAAACGCACATTCTGGCGGAGAAGCTGCTCTTGAACGTATTCCCGCAGGGGCTCGAAATAGGGAGGAAGCACATACGCCTCCAATCCCTCCGCCGCGCCCGCAGGGCTTTTGGGGAGGAGGTCCTCCCGTTGGGGTGGGGAAGGCGATGCGGTCTTGACCGATGTCTTCTTGAAGAGTCCCATGCGCGTCTCCTCTGCTCAAGGGGTTGGTGTGACCACTTTGGGGGAGGTGAAGAGCTCCGCCCGGAGCCATACGGGGTCCCAGTCCTCGTATGGGTTGCGACTGATGTTGTGGGGATGACTTCCATCCGCGTTCATCACCCAAATCTGCTTCCGACCGGTCTCCCGGTTGGACCAAAAGGCGATGTACCGGCCATCGGGAGACCAGGTAGGACACTTGTCCCATTCCCACGTGTTGTGGGTGAGTTGGATGGGAGGTTGGGGATGCCAGATGTTGCTGCTCACCTTCCAGATTTCATCGTTCCCCGAGACTTGGGAGACATACGCGATCCACTGGCCGTCCGGGGAGTAGACCGGGTCGTAGTTGATGGACCCGTTGTCCACCAACAGGTAACGGTGTTCCCACTGGGGAGGCACATCATAGCGCCACACGTAGAGGTTGGTCTTCTGTGTGGAGCCGGGAGGGCCCTCCACGTAGACACGAAAACGGCCGTCCGGTGAGTAGGTCTGACGTTCCTTCACCCGCTCGTACGTGTCCGGGTCCGAGATGGGGCGAGGGCAACACCCATCCCCGCGCATGACCCATATTTCTTCCACGCCCCGACGGTTGGTCTTGAACGCTATCCAGCCGATGTAACTCCGCAAGGGGCGGGGGGCCGGCGTAGGCGTGGGGGTCACGGTGGGAGTAGGGGTGGCTGTGGGAGTGGGGGTCGGGGTGGGCGTAGGCGTAGGGGTGATGAGGGTGAAGAGGAAGGCCAACCGCTCGCGCACGTGTTCTGTGTCCTCCACAGGAACGCGGGAGGCCAGGGTGTAGAAGTGGAGGGCAGAGGGGAGGTTGTCCTCCAACTCCCGCTGACGGGCTAAAGCCACGTAGGCCTGGTAGAGCTGACGGGCCAGGAGACCGTTCGCGAAATCCGGATGCCGCTCGAACAGGGGTTGCCACAGCTGCACGGCCCGCAAGTAGTCCCCCCGGTCGAAGTAGCGCTTCCCCCGCAGGTAAAGGATGATCTCTTCACGCAAGGCTCGGGCATCTGGGTCCTGGGGTTTCAGGCTCAACGCCCGACGCACGTAGCGCAAGGCCTCCTCAGGGGCATCCTCGGTGCCCTTTGCCAACGTCTCCCGGGCCCAGTTCATGTACGCGGTGAAAAGCCGCGATTGGACTTTTTCCGCCTTGAAGCGCGCGTCCAGCTGACGTACCTCCTCAAAATAGCGCGCCGCGGTCTCCCAATCCTGGTGGGCATATGCCTCGGTGGCCTTTTCGTACAACTCTTCCACCCGGACCAGCCGTTCCAGCTGCCGGATCTGTTGGGGAACATCCCGGTAATTGGGATCGACTTCCGCGATTTTGCGGAAGAGGAGGAGGGCGTCGGCCCAGGCTTTTTGCTCGACCAGGGAGAGAGCCCGGCGATAGGTTTCGTCAAGCTGACGCCGCTGGGCCGCGCGCTCCAGGGCCTGTTGGACGCCGGGGAAGTCCGGGGCCTGGGACTGGATGGACTGGAGGATCTGAGCCGCGCGTTCGTAGTCCCCTGCGGCCAACGCGTCCATGGCCCGATCGTATTCGGCTTCCAAGGTAGCCCGGGCCAGGGCCGTCGCACGGACAGGGGCCACATACTGGGTGTACCCCATGTACAGCCCGATCCCGAGGAAGAGGAGCAGGAGGAAGACCAAGCCGAGCACACCCCAACGGCCCGGAACAGTCCACCGCTGCCCGAGGGAGGGCTCCTCGGGCAGGAGGGAAAGGCGCAATCGCACTTCCTGGGCCAGGGAACGCAAACGGGCGTCATCCGGATGGCGGGTCTGTAGAGCTTCCAACTGCTCGGCTGCTTCGCGCCATTTCCCGGCCCGGATGAGTTCTCGGATGTGTTGCAATGCCGTGTCCAGGGACTCCGACGAACGTGGCATGGTGTTTACTCCGTCAGTCTATGCGAACGGTGAAGGAAATCGAGCCGAAGACCGAGACCGAGATCGGCCCGAAACCATAACCCGTAAGGTCGTACCCCTTGACCAAAGTCCACGTTACTTTCCAAAGGCTGCGAAAAGGCGGGGCAACGCGGGCCCAACAATGACGATGAAAAGAGCCGGGAAGACGAACAGGACCAAGGGGATCATCATCTTCACGGGCGCTTTGTGGGCCTCCTCCTCGGCCCGCTGGCGCCGCCGTACACGCATAGCCTCGGCCTGGGCGTGGAGGACGCGAGTGATGCTCGCTCCGAGCCGCTCCGATTGGATGAGGATGACGACGAAGCTGGTCAATTCGGGAACCCCGGCACGCTGTGCCATGCGCCGGAGGGCTTCGGCCCGCGGGATGCCCATTTGCAGCTCCGCGATGACTCGGCGGAACTC
>JAADDB010000168.1 GCA_013154135.1 Chloroflexota bacterium | reverse complement strand
CCTGGCGGTTTTCAGTTATGGCCGTTCACGATGTCTTGGCGGTTTCGCCCGCTATCCCGTTCACGATGTCTTGGCGTATGACAAGTAACGAGTAAAAGGGGCGGGAGGTCCATCGTGGGCCGTGTGTGGCGATTCTCGGCCGGGCATGCACATCCGCCCGGGTTCCGCACAACGCCCTTGGCCCCCTCCTCTCTCCCAGCATTGGGAGAGAGGAGGGGTGAAAGGCCTGCGATCTTTCTCCCGCCAACCTACGAGGGGTGGAGTGAGGGCTTTGCAAAACGATTGACGATTAATGAGTAACGATTAAGGGGGATCGGCCGGAGGATGAGGTTGGCTTGGATAGACGAGGTTATAACGAGTAAGAGGGGCGGGAAACCATCCTAGGCCGGCTGTGGCGATTCCTGGCCGGTTACGAGCGGTAGGGGCGCACGGCAGTGCGCCCATCCAGAGCTCAATTTAGCCCGGGGGTTCAGCCCCGGGCGATGGGACATGACCACACTTCGCCGTTCACGAGCCGTAGGGGCGGGTCTCAGACCCGCCCCTACGGAGGCCAGACACAGGGGATGGGCCCGTCCGCGGCCCGGAAGGCAGCCGAATGAACCCGCCTGCTGAACAGGAGTCCTGGGGATACGGGCGCCCACCTCGCATCCCGTCAGAGCCCCCCTGTGAGGGGCTCTCCGGGGGATCGTGCAATCCACCAACAACTCTTTAGCTTTGGGGTTACAGATGGCATACAAAGATCTCGCGGCGTTTGTGCGCCGATTGGAAAAAGCTGGGGAATTGGTCCGGGTGAAGGTGCCGGTGAGCGCGGAGCTGGAAATCACCGAAATCGCGGACCGGGTGATGAAAGCTCCGTCGGAGCGGAACAAGGCCCTTCTCTTCGAACAAGTGCGCGGGTATGACATGCCCGTGCTCATCAACATGTTCGGCTCCCCCCGGCGCATGGCCTGGGCCCTGGGCGTGGAGAACCTGGAAGAGCTCCGGGAGCGGGTTGCACGCCTGATCAAGCCCCAGCTCCCCCAGGGATGGAGCGAGAAGTTCCGCCTGGCCGCGGAGCTCCTGCCAACCCTGCGCGCGGCCGGTCCCAAACGGGTGAGCAAGGGCGCATGCCAGGAAGTGGTCAACACCCAGGACCCTTCCCTGGACACGTTGCCCATCCTCAAATGTTGGCCCAAGGATGGGGGCCGGTACATCACCCTGCCCCAAGTCATCACCCGTGACCCTCGCACCGGGCGCCGGAATGTGGGCATGTACCGTCTGCAGGTGTACGACGCCCAGACCCTGGGCATGCACTGGCAGATCCACAAGGGCGGGGCAGAACACGAACGGGTGGCCCGGGAGGTGGGAGCCGAGCGCATCCCCGTGGCCGTGGTCCTGGGGGGCGATCCCGCCCAGATCTGGGCCGCGTCGGCGCCTCTGCCGCCGGACATCGACGAGTACATGCTCGCGGGCTGGCTCCGGGGCAAGCCCGTGGAACTCGTGCCCTGCGTGACCCAGCCTTTGGAAGTGCCCGCGGACGCGGACATCGTCATCGAAGGATACGTGGATCCCCAGGAAAGGCGTCTGGAAGGGCCCTTTGGCGACCACACGGGGTACTACACCCCGCCCGACCTCTACCCGGTCATGCACGTGACCGCGATCACCCACCGGCGCCGGCCCATCTATCCCGCGACCGTGGTGGGTCGTCCGCCCATGGAGGATTATTGGATGGGGAAGGCCACGGAGCGGCTCTTCCTCCCCCTTCTCCAGCTCTTCCTCCCCGAGGTGTTGGACATGAACATGCCCGCGGAGGGCGTGTTCCACAACCTGCTCATCGTCAAGATGCGCAAACGTTACCCGGGACACGTGCGCAAGGTCATCCACGGCATTTGGGGCTTGGGCCTGATGAGCTTGACAAAGGGGGTTGTGGTGGTGGATGATTGGGTGGACGTGCACAACCTGAGCGAGGTGGCTTGGCAGGTGTTGGGGAACGTGGATTGGGCTCGGGACGTCGTCATCAGCGAGGGGCCCGTGGATGCCCTGGACCACGCGGCGTATCGGCCCAACTTTGGGGGGAAGATCGGCGTGGACGCGACGGCCAAGGATGAGCGGGATGGGTATCCCCGCACGTGGCCGGAACGCATTGAGATGTCGGAGGAGATCAAGGCGCTGGTGGATCAACGCTGGAAGGAATACGGCTTACCATGAAACGGTGGATCCTCCTAGGCGTGACGTTGGGCAGTATTCTTTCGGTGTGGGGGTTGTGGTTGAGTCAGCGGCGGTACGTGTACAAGGATGTGGCATCCGTGCCCCAAGCACCGGTGGCCATTGTCTTCGGCGCGGCCGTCTACCCCGGAGGACGACCAAGCCCTGTTCTCGCCGACCGGGTTGCCACGGCTGTGGACCTCTACAACGCGGGAAAGGTGCACAAGCTCCTCCTCAGCGGGGACAACCGGTTTCTCTACTACAATGAACCCGGGGCCATGGTCGACCTGGCCGCGCGTCTGGGGGTCCCACGGGACGCGCTGCAGCCCGATTACGGTGGTCGCCGCACGTATGACACGTGTTACCGTGCCCGCTACATCTTTGGGGTGAAGCGGGCCATCCTGGTCACCCAGAACTTCCATTTATCCCGGGCCCTCTTCATCTGCCGCAGTTTGGGGATAGACGCGGTAGGCGTGCCCGCGGACCGGCAGCCCTATCCCCTGGGCCATCGGATATCCTGGTACGTGCGGGAGACCTTTGCCCTGGCCCGCTCCGTGCTTGATGTCCTTCTCCGGCGCGAGCCCCCGGTCATGGGGGAACCTATTCCTTTGGGGAATGAGTAACGATGGACGATTAACCTGGGTTTTACGCAATCAGCGGACGAAGCACGGAAAACGCCCTTTTTGGGACACTTGCGGAAGGCTGTAGCGGCCATTTGCAGAGCCCGGTACAAGATGAACCCGTCCGTCAGCCAGGTGCGACGATTTTCGCGCAACAGGATGGAATTTGGATAATACATGGCGACGCGAAAGGAGGAAATTCTCCCGCTTCCCGAGCGAGCTGTTTTTGGCGGGAGCCCCGCCGGGGTGCGGACCCGTCCGCGGCCGGGGAACAAGGGAGCTTTTTCAGCCAAGCCATCAGTGTGGAGTCACGTCATGTCGGTAGATAAGATCCTGCATCGGGCTGAAAGGGGTGAGCGCATTTCCTTTGAGGAAGCGCTCACTCTCTACACCCAGGCACCTTTGGATGCCCTGGGCGAAGTGGCCCACCGGATTCGCCTGCGGAAAACCGACCCTCAGGTGGTCACCTACCTGGTGGATCGGAACATCAACTACACCAACGTGTGCATCACCAACTGTCAGTTTTGCGCCTTTTACCGGCCGCCGGGCCATCCCGAGGCCTACGTCCTCTCCTACGAGGACATCGGCCGTCGGGTGGAGGAGTTGGTCGCCTGGGGTGGGACGCGTATCCTCATGCAGGGCGGCCATCATCCCACCCTGCCCTTGACCTGGTACGAAGCGCTGCTCCGCTATCTCTCCGAGCGTTACCCCA
Organism: Chloroflexota bacterium; assembly: GCA_013154135.1. Taxonomy (GTDB): domain Bacteria; phylum Chloroflexota; class Anaerolineae; order JAADDB01; family JAADDB01; genus JAADDB01. The sequence goes on along the minus strand of JAADDB010000168.1, from coordinate 1,807 downwards.
CCATTGAGATCGACGCGTTCTCCCCGTCGGAGATCGACCACATAGCCCGGTTGGAGGGGTTGACAACCCGGGAGGTTCTGGAACGTTTGATGGCCGCGGGGTTGCGCGGCTTGCCCGGTGGGGGCGCGGAAATCCTCGACGACGAGATCCGACGTCGTATCAGTCCCAAAAAACAGCGGACCGCGGGCTGGCTTGGAGTGATGCGGGAGGCCCAGGCTCTGGGGTTGGCCACCAGTGCCACCATGGTCATCGGCTTTGGGGAAGGCGTGCACCATCGGGTTCGTCACTTGCAGCGCCTGCGGGAGCTCCAGGATGAGAGCCTTCGCACCCACGGTAATGGCTTCACCGCGTTCATCCCCTGGACGGCCCAGATCAGTCAGGCCAACAGCTTGGGGCGTTCCCGGTTTCGCGATCGTTACGGCGCGGGATATGACGAGTACCTCCGTTTGGTGGCCATTTCCCGCATTTTCCTGGACAACTTCGACCACATTCAGGCATCCTGGCCCACGCAAGGGGAGGAGATCGCGCGCAAGGCGCTCCATTTTGGCGCGGATGATTTCGGCAGTACCATGTTAGAGGAAAACGTGGTCAGCGCGGCCAGTGCGTTCACGGCCCGCAAACCTCGGATGAGTGTGGAGGACATTCATCGCCACATCCGCATGGCCGGTTTCATCCCCCGGCAGCGGGATACGCGGTATCGTATCGTGGGATAAGCAGCGATTCCTGCCGGTGAGGGTTGTGTGGATGGCGGCGGGGCGAAGTCCGTCATTCACGCTGATACTCCATATCCAAGAGACCGCATATGCGAGCCATTAAGCTCTTTCTCGAGACCATCAAATTCGAACACACGATTTTCGCCTTGCCCTTTGCTTACCTGGGCATGGTGCTGGCAGCCAAGGGATGGCCCACGTGGCATCAGTTCTTGTGGATCACGGTGGCCATGGTCGCGGCCCGCACATTGGCCATGGCCGTCAACCGGGTCGCGGATCTTCCCTACGACCGGAAGAACCCCCGGACCGCGATGCGTCCGGTGCCCCGGGGCGATCTTTCCCCGCGCCTGGTATGGGCCATCGCGCTCCTTTCCCTTCTCCTTTTCTTCCTGGCCGCGTGGCAGTTGAACCCCTTTGTCCTCAAATTAGCGCCCTTGGCCGCCTTCTTCCTCATCGCTTACAGCTATACCAAACGCTTTACCTGGCTCACCCACTGGTGGCTGGGGCTCACCGATGGGGCGGCCGCGGCAGGTGCGTGGGCCGCGGTGACAGGACATCTCGCGCACCCCACGCCGTGGCTTCTCTGGGTGGCCGTCACGTTTTGGATCGCGGGGTTTGACCTGATCTACGCGTGCCAGGATGTGGAGTTCGACCGGGCCGAGGGGCTGAAGTCCATCCCCGCTCGCTTTGGCGTTCCCGTGGCCCTGCGTTTGGCCAAGGCCTGTCATCTCATCACCCTGGCCGCGTTGCTCGGCGTTGGCCTGGTGGAGGGGTTGGGGTGGCCCTACTGGGCCGGCTTGCTCGTTGTGGGGGGACTTCTGGCCTATGAGCATTCCCTGGTCAAACCCCATGACCTGAGCAAGGTGAACGTCGCGTTTTTCACCGTCAACGGCTACATCAGCGTGATCACCTTTCTGGCCACCTTTGCCGGACTGTTTCTGAAGTGATAGGGTTGAACGCTACCCGTATTGCAACCGCATGAAAACAAAGACGCAGATACGCAGACAACTGACCATCTTCTTACCCCTTCTGTCCCTCGTTCTGGGCGCGTTTCTGGCCCTCCATCCGACTCTGGCCGAAACACCCCGGCCGGAAGG
>JAADDB010000333.1 GCA_013154135.1 Chloroflexota bacterium | reverse complement strand
TCTCGCCAGCTCGGTATGGAAGGGCTATCCCAGCATTCAGCCCTTTAATCGTCAATCGTTACTCATTACTCGTTAGACCCCGGCCCGTCCACGGCCAAGGGGCGGCCGAGTCTTGTCAGTCAAATCAGAACTCACTCAAGGAGGAAATGCCATGAAGACCTTTGCACGTGTTGTTCATCGGTTCTCCACGGATGCCGAATTCCGCCAGGCCCTCGCGCGGGATATGGCAGGCACCCTGGCGCGCGAGGGGTGGAAGCTGTCCGAAGAAGACCTCCGGACGGTGCGACAGCTTTTGGACATGTACGCGTCCCTGAAGTTCGTCCGCGCCCATGCCCCCTATCCCACCGGTCCGGGGTGGCACGGATACGCGGATATCCGGACCGTCATGGTGGAGGCGAAGTGAGCGCACATGAGGAACGGACCCGTCCGCGCAGCTCCTCGTTCTCCAGCCGGACCAGGCGGGGAGTGAGCACACCACGAGTTGTTCCGGGTGAACCATGAAGGGGGATACCATCATCCGGCGCGTCTATGACTTGCTGATGTCGCTGGTACAGAGCGTGCAGCCGGATGTGCGATACCGGCAGGATATCCTCCAGGTGTTGGAACGCGCACAAGCCCAGGAGGATGCCCGCACATCCTTCACCCAGCTGCCGGTCCTCGCGTGTGTGGCCGGGGGAGGCGAGGCTGCAGAAGCGATCCCGGTTGCAGCTGCGTGGCGTTCGCTGCACATGGCCGCCTATCTCCTGGACGGGGTTCAGGATGGGGATATGCCGGATGCCTCGACCGCGACCCTCGCGCGGGCAACGAACGTCGCCACCGGGTTGAGCGCGCTGGCCAACTTGGCATTACTGCGGACCCCTGCCTCTGCCCGGCACACGTTGTACGAGGACTTTCAAAAGACCGTCTTACGGACCGCGGGAGGGCAACACGTGGACGTGATGCTCACCGGGCCTCCGGATCTGGACACCTACTTTCGGCTCGTCGGCCTGAAGTCGGGGGAACCGTTCGCGCTCGCGGTCCGGAGCGGCGGCATCGTGGCCGGCGTTTCGGCCTCCGTGATTGATCGCTACACCACTTTCGGGTATAATGTGGGCATTCTGATGCAAATGATGGACGACTGGTTGGATTTCACCTCCTCATCCTCCGGGGGGCACGGCTATCCGCTGCCCGTGGTGTACGCGTGTACCGTGGCCTCACCGGAGGAGGCGGCCTTCCTGCGGGACGCCTGGCATCACCGGGATGGCCGGTCGTTGGAGATGCGTGAGCGGGTGGAACGCCTGGGAGGCCACGCCTATGTGATGGGGGAAATCGCCCGTTACACAGAGCGCGCCTTATCGGCTTTGGAGGGCATCGAACACCCGGATGTGCTGCGTGATTGGCTCCTCCGCGTGATGGGCGCGCTACACACAAACCCGGCAGCTGCTCTGGACTTTGACCAAACGGCCCTGGCGAACTCAACTCGGTAGGACCCTGACCGCGGACGGGTCCATAAGGGGGGAGAGTAAGGAGTAACGATTGACGATGAACGATTAAGGGGGATGGGGCGGGGCCCTCACTCCACCCCTCGTGGGTTGGCGGGGGACAGATCCCTGGTACTTCGCCCCTCCTCTCTCCCAATGCTGGGAGAGAGGAGGGGGGCAAGGGCATTGGGCGGGACACGGGCGGAGGTGCATGACCGGCCGAGTATCGCCACGAACGGCCCAATGGGGCACTCCCCCCTCTTACTCGTTACTCGTTACTCGTTAGTCATCCATCATCCAGGAACACCGCTATGACACATGCGCTGACACGTCAGTGGGAGCACTTGCACAAACAGTGGTTGAGAACCCTGTACTTTGGCGTGGTGCTCCTGGGCGCGGCGGTGACCCTGGCCATCGTGGTGTACGCAGCCGTCCTCCTGTGGAACGGCATCTACATCGGCGCCGCGTGGAACGTGCACAGCGGCGTCATCTACTCGGTCGATGACCGCAGTCCGGCCGCGCAAGCAGGGCTCCACGTCGGGGACAGAATCCGGCGCATCAACGGACGCCCTCTGTCCACCCCGATATCCCCTCCGCAAAATGCCTCCACCCCCGCGTACATCACATTCACCGTGGAACGTTCGGGCCAGGAGTTGACAATCCCGGTCTCCCTCACCGCACCTCCCTTGTGGGTACGCGTGCGGCGGTGGATTCCCCTCCTCGTGGCCCTGGCATTCTGGGGGATCTCCCTTGGGGTGTGGGCCTTTCACCCGAACCACAACATCACCCGGTTGTTCTTCTTCACCAGTCAAGTCACGGCCGCGCTGCTGGCCGTGGGGACCCTGACCACGTTGTACGTGCCCCACGTTGCCTGGAGCTGTCCTGTATTCGGGTTGTTGCTGTTGATCCTCCCGCCCATGACCCTCCACTTCTTCGCGCTGTTCCCGCCGGAAATTCCCACCCCCCTACGGCGTCGGCTGTTGCTGTCCGTTTACGGCACTGCCCTACTCCTGGGGGGGATAACGCTGCTGGGCTATTGGGGGAAACTTCCCCCGAGCTGGCCGTACAAGATGTTCAACCGGATTTATGTGATTGTCGTGTTTATTCTGACCCTGTTCGTGGTGTTTCGCCACTGGCGGGATGCATCCTTGCGAACCCTGCGTTACCGCCGTTTGGTGGTCATGAACATGGGGATCAGTATTGCCCCCCTCCTGTTCCTCTCCCTCATCCCCGATTTCATCCAAGGGGCTCCCCTGGTGGATTACACCTGGACCTTCTTGTTCCTCCCGGTCATCCCGTTCACATACGCCCACGCCATCCGGACCGGCGAGTTAGGTACAGTGGATTGGGTGCTCTCCCGCACCCTGGCTCATCTGATACTCTCGGGCATTTTCCTCATCATCTACCTCTTCCTGTTCCTGTGGTTGGACACCCTGGTGCCCTCCCTCAAGCAAACATCCCCCCTGCTGGTAGCCGGCTTAGCCGTGTTAGTCGCAGCCCTGTTCGCTCCCACCCGTCGTTACCTCCTGTACATGGCAGACCATTTCCTGTACGGAGGATGGTATGATTATCGGACCACGTTGCAGGAGTTGAGCGAACGCCTGAAGGATGTACTCCAGGTGGAGGACCTGGCGAATCTCCTGGTGAACCGGTTGGGTGACGTGTTGCGCCTGCGCGGGGTCGCATTTTACCTCAGGGAAGGTGACCGGCTGCGCCCGATCCGGGCCATCGGCGCACTGGCCCGCTCCGCGCCGCCCTCCTTATCCCTCCAGAGCCATGTGGCCCAGGGATTAGTGCGCATGGGCAAGCCCATCACCTCCGCCCACCTCCGCCAGTCCCTGACCGATATTCCTCTCACCCCGGTCGAACGGACATGGCTGGACGCACCGGATGTCGCGCTCTGGCTGCCCCTGATACACGGCGGCCAGCTGAAGGGCCTTCTCCTCCTCGGCGACCGAATCGGGGGCGACCCCCTGGAACGGGAGGACCTGCGTTTGCTGGACATCCTCGCGGCCCACGCGGCCACAGCCGTCGACAACATCCAACTGGTGGAAAGCCTGCGCGCCCGCGTGGAGGAGATCAAACAGCTGTACGCCCAACTGGCCCAAGCGCGGGAGGACGAACGCAAGCACCTGGCCCGCGAACTGCACGACGTCGTGCTCCAGGACGTCATCAACGCGCATGTGGTTTTGGACCAGGTTTTGGCCACCTCGCAGGACAAGGCGCCCGAACAACTCGCCCGAGTGCACAAGCAGACACTGCGTTCCATCCGGGCCTTACGGCGCCTGTGTTCGGAACTGCGCCCCCCCGCCCTGGACATCACCGACCTGCGGTCCGCGCTGGAGGGGTTGATCGAGGATGTGCACCAGGAGAGTGACCTGGAGATCTCGGCCACCTTCCCGGAGGGGGGATACCAAGCGTTGGAGGGCATTCCCTACCTGGTGAGCATCACCCTCTACCGGGCGTTGCAGGAGGCATTGGCCAACGTGCGACGGCACGCGCGAGCTCGACGGGTCGACATCACCGTGGAAAAGCAGGATGGGTGGATCACCCTGGATGTGGTGGACGACGGGCAGGGCTTTGAAGTCCCGCCCCGCCTGGGGCTCTTCGTGCGGGAACGTCACTACGGACTGGCCGGTCTGGCCGAGCGTGTGCAATCCGTGGGGGGAACGCTGCGCGTGGAATCCACGCCGGGGCGGGGAACACGCGTGCGCGTGCGCGTGCCCTTGGACGTGGAATAACCTATCCTTCCACCAACCCCTTCTCAATGGCAATGCGGACCGCCTCGGTGCGGGAGCGCGCGCCCAGTTTGCCCAAAATGTTCCCCACGTGAAACTTCACGGTCCGTTCGGTGATGTAGAGATGTTGGGCAATCGCGCGGTTGGTGAGCCCTTGGGCCATGAGCTGTAAAACCTCGCGTTCCCGGGCAGTGAGCTCCTCGGGCAACAGCTGAGCATCCGAGCGGCTGGACCACATCTTGTGCATGGCCGCAGCTACCTCACTGCTCAGGGGCATGCCGCCGCTCATGACCTCGCGTACGGCATCGGCCACCCGGGTGAGCATCTCCTCCTTCAGCACATACCCATCCACCCCCGCGGCCAACAACCCTCGCACAAGGGCTGCATCCCCATACGCGGAGAAGACGATGATCTTGATGCCTGGGAATTGGGTCTTGAGGCGACGTACTACATCCACAGCCCTGACATTGGGGATAATCGCGTCCAATATGACCACATCGGGTTGGGTTTGTAGAACCTGCGGGAGAATCTCCTCCCCCCGTCCGACCTCCCCAACCACAACAATGTCCGACGCGTTACGTAGCTGCGCGGCCAAACCGCTTCGGACGACCGGGTGATCGTCGGCCAGAAAAACACGTATGGGTTTCATATAGCTCTAGACCGTTTTCAGAGGATTTAGGGGATTAGGTCATGAACCATTACCGCGTCACGAGCGCCGACCTCCTTGCCCGGATTACGGACAATCTAAGATATTGTACTACAATGGCCTGGGAGTCGAAAATGAATGGACGGGGGAAGAGTAACGATTGACGATTAAGGAGTAACGATTAAGGGGGTTGGCTGAAGGGCGAGGTCGGCCGGGATGGGCGAAGAGTCTAACGCATAACGAGTAACGAGTAAGAGGGGCGGGAGACCATCATGGGCCGTGTGGGGCGATTCTTGGTCGTTCACGAGCGGTAGGGGCGCACGGCAGTGCGCCCTGTTCAGCGGGCTAATTTATTGGGCCGCTTATCCAGAGCCCCCGAAGGGGGCTTCCCCAAATTTAGCCCGGGGGTTCAGCCCCGGGCGGTGGGGCACGACCACACATCGCCGTTCACGAACGGTAGGAGCGTACGGCCGTGCGCCCGTAA
>JAADDB010000109.1 GCA_013154135.1 Chloroflexota bacterium | reverse complement strand
GACCCCGCCGCGGACCAACGCCGGGATCACTTGCAAGCCCTCATGGACGCGTGGGGCATTCCCATCACCTTTCCCCGGATGGAGATTCCGCCGGGAGAGGATTGGCCCGTCTCCTGCCACCGCTGCGCCTGGCACCGTCGCCGCACCCTGTTTCAGACCGCCCACGCGCTGGGGTATCCCAAAATCGCGCTGGGGCACCATCAGGACGATATGTTCACCACCGCGCTGATGAACATGGTCCAGCAGGGCAAGTTCCAGGCGCCGGCCCTGCGCCTTACTCTGTTCGACGGCGCGATCACCCTCATCCGTCCCCTGGCGGACGTGCCCGAACCGGACATCCGTCGCTACATCCGCCTCCTCGGCCTGGACACCCGCCAGACCTCCTTTAATTGTCCCCTGGCAGGGACCACCGAGCGGGACGCGATGAAAGCCATCCTGCGAGAACTGCTCAAACGCTCCCCCGCGGCTCGGACCAACATGGCCCGCGCGCTGGCGCGATGTAACCGGGAATAAACGGCCTCGCCGGTCCTGGAGACTCGGGGGCTGAACTTCCGTGCGGGAACTGGTACACGGGATCTCGGTCTCTCCCCTGCCAAACGAAGTGATTTTCTGGCTAGGGACAGGGTTCTTCGCTATAATGAGCACGCTCCCCCGACCCAGGAGTGGGTGTTGGAAAAGTCTGTCACATCATCTTGTTCTGTGCTTAGAGGTCTCCATGTGGAAAGAGAGAACAACAGACATTTCTCCGCTCAGCCTTTAGGCAGGACAAGAAGCTGGATGTGTCAGCCGAGCAGGGGCCTGGGATTCGGAATACATGGAAGGAGGAAGGTATGGCGTCGTTCCGCACGGGGAGTACGGCCATCGCCACACATCCCCTTCGGCTCTTCAGTGGCTCCGCGAATCGTCCGTTGGCCGAAGAGGTGGCCCGTCACTTGCGCATCAAGCTCGGTCGGGCCAAAACCAGTTGGTTTCCCGACACGGAAGTACACGTCCTCATCCAAGAAGTCGTCCGAGGCCAAGATGTGTTCATCCTCCAGTCCTGTTCTGCTCCGGTCAACGACCATCTCATGGAATTGCTCCTGTTCATCGACGCGTTCCGTCGTGCTTCTGCCCACAGCATCACCGTTGTTCTCCCTTATTTCCCCTATGCGCGACAGGATCGCATGTCCCGGGGGCGGGAGGCGGTGAGCGCAAAGGTGGTGGCGAACATGATCGAACGCCTGGGTGCAGATCGAGTGATGTACGTGGACATCCATAACCCGGCCATTCAAGGGTTCTTTGACATCCCTGTGGATCCCCTCTCGGCTTTGCCCATCCTCACGGATTATTTCAAAACTCAACCCTGGACCCGGGAGGCGGTGGTGGTGGCTGCCGATGTGGGCAGAGCCAAGTTGGCCGGGAAATTCGCGGAAAGTTTGCACCTTCCCCTGGTGATCATGCACAAACGCCGGGAATCGGTGAACCGGGTGAAAACCACCCACATTGTCGGGGACATTGAAGGCAAGATCCCCATTGTCGTAGACGACATCATCGCGGGGGGCAGTCTTCTCACCCAGCTGGATGCATTGGTCGAAGCCGGGGCCCAGCCAGAAATTCACCTGGCCATCACCCACCCCGTGCTTCTGCCCACAGCCCTGGAACACCTGGAGAACCCCATCATCCGGGAACTGGTGGTGACCAACACCATCCACCTGCCGCCGGAAAAGCGACACCCGAAGATCCACGTCCTGTCGGTGGCCCCCCTTCTGGCCGAAGTCATCAAACGCATCCACGCGGGGGAATCCATTTCGCCCCTGTTGAGATTGACTTGACAAGGGAAAAACTCGGGAATGCCTTGGCTTTGGGGCGTTCCCGTGAAAACCGAAGAGGAGGCTTCACATGTTCGGCAAAGAGAAGAGACCCGATCCAGATCACATTGAAGTGAGCATTGGTCCCTTAACTACCTTCCGGGGGTATTTGAAGGCGGATGGCACGGTTCGCATAGAGGGAATTGTCGAGGCCGGTGAAATCATCGCTACGGGGAACGTGATCATCACCCAGGAAGCCCGTGTTCACGCGCAAATAGAAGCCGCGGCCGTCTCCGTTGCCGGGGCCTTCCAGGGCAAAATCGTGGCCGACCGGGTGGAACTCCTCGCGGGGAGCAAAGTCTGGGGAGATCTCCACGTGCGTTCCTTCCTCCTGGACGAGGGCGGATTCTTCAGCGGAAACCTGTACATGCAAGGAGAATCCCCTAAGCCGCCCTTCCCGCCCGACACCCTTCCACCCCTGGAGGAGACGCCGGTGGAGGAGGAAGAGGCAGAGGAAAACAACGAGTAGGCAAGTCCAAAAGGGGACGGCAGGTTACGGGAATCGGTCCCTGTTCTATGCATATCCTGTGTTAGGATGAGTTTTTCGGGCCTGGCGGGTTGGATAGCGTTTTTGCCCGATTTTCCCATCTAAAGGTATACTTTTCAGTAATCCGTGCTCCGGGCGTTGGCTCGGAGGCAAAATGCCCATTCTTTCGTTGGGAGGTGCCCTGTGCGCGTCGATTGCTTGCAGGAAAACTTGGCCAAAGGTCTTTCCGTGGTAAACCGGGCCATTTCCAGTCGGACCACGCTCCCCATCCTGCAGAACGTGCTCCTCAAGGCGGAAGCGCCCGCGAGTTTGAAGCTCTCCGCGACCAACCTGGACATCGCGATTAACTGTTGGATCGCGGCAGATGTGGGGGAGGAAGGGGCCACCACCGTCCCCGCGCGGTTGGTCACCGATTTTGTGAACACCCTGCCTTCCGGTCCGATTCACATGGAGTTGAATGTGCGGACCCAGTCCTTGCACATGAGCTGTGACCGGACCGAGGCGAACTTCCGGGTGATTGACGCGTCCGATTTCCCGGTGATCCCCACGGGGAACGGGAACAGCACGTTGAGCCTCCCTCCGGCCACGCTGCGGCACATGATCCAGCAAGTCGCCTTCGCTGCCAGCACCGATGAGAGCCGTCCCACGCTCACCGGCGTGTATGTGACCACCGACGAGGACCGGCTGGTCTTCGTGGCCACGGATGGCTATCGGTTGGCGTATCGGGCGACGCGGGTGGAGGACGTGCCCACAGATTTGGCCGTTATTGTCCCGGCCCGGTCCCTCAGCGAGCTGGCGCGCATCGCTGCCGACGCGGATGAGGAGGGCGAAGCGACCCTTACCGTGACCGAGGACCGCAATCAAGTGGTCTTTCAGATTCCTGGGAAGGGGACGCACGAGAGCAAGGGGGCCTTCCAACGGGCCGAACTGGTCTCCCAACTCATCGATGCCACGTACCCCAACTATAAGGCCATCATCCCGTCCAAATGGGACACGCGGGTCATCTTGAACACCCAAGAATTCGCCCAGGCCATTCGGCGGGCCTACCTGTTCGCGCGGGAATCCTCGAACATCGTCAAACTCACCATCACGCCCGGAGAACCCGGGACCTTGCACTTGTACGCCAGCTCCACGGACTACGGGGACCACCACGCGGAGTTGGACGCGGTGGTGGAAGGGCAAGGGCTGGACATCGCGTTCAACGGGCGTTATTTGCTGGATGTCATGCAAATCATCTCCTCGCCCCAGATGGTCTTGGAGCTCACAAAACCCAATCGCCCGGGCATTATTCGACCGGTGGGGATGGGGGAGGATGAGTTCCTCTACGTCCTGATGCCCATGAACGTGCGCTGAGGGAGTCGGGGAGACTGGACGTGGGCAGGGTCATATCCGTGTCCACACGGGATGACAGCTCGGTTTCCCACGGCTGGTGACGCCTCATTCCAGGTGCAACAATTGGCGCGCTTTCGCGATTTGCTCTATCACCCGCTCCCGGGCAGTTCCCCCGCGCACCGCACGCCGTTCCACCGCGGCTTCTGGGTCCCATACCCGGACCACATCCGGGCCAAAGTGGGGGGAGATGGCTTGCAGCTCCTCCAGGGGCACCTGATCCAGGGGGAGGCCCAACTCCTCTGCTCGGCGCACCACCTGTCCTACCAGGTGATGGGCTTCTCGGAAGGGGACGCCTTTGTGCACCAGATAGTAGGCCAGGTCAGTGGCCAACATGTCGGGCGTGATCGCGGCACGCATCCGTTCCGGGTGGAGGGTCAGGGTGCGGATGACGCCCGTGAGGATGGGGAGGACCATCTCCAGCGTTTCCACCGTGTCGAACAGGGGTTCCTTGTCCTCTTGGAGGTCTTTGTTGTAGGTGCTGGGCAGGCCTTTCATTGTGGTGAGAAGGCGGACCCAATGGGCGGCCAGGCGTCCGCTCTTGCCCCGGAGGAGTTCCAGCGCGTCGGGGTTACGCTTTTGCGGCATCAGACTGGATCCGGTGCTGTACGCCTCCGCGATGGTGACAAAGCCGAATTCGCTGCTGGACCAGATGATGAGATCCTCGGCCATGCGGCTGACATGGACCCCTAACATCGCGGCCCAGGCCAGGAATTCCAGGACAAAGTCCCGGTCACTGACCGCGTCTACGCTGTTATCTGAGACCTCTGCAAAGCCCAGGTCCTGGGCTAGTGCTTCCCGGTCCAGGGGGATGGCGCTCCCCGCGAGGGCTGCCGAGCCCAGAGGCATGATATCCACCCGGCGCCACAGATCGTTCAGCCGTTCCCAATCCCGTTGAAATTGCCAGAAATAACTCATGAGCCAGTGGCTGAAGCGGATGGGTTGAGCCCTTTGCAGGTGGGTATACCCGGGCATGATCACGTCCAGTGCGGCTTCGGCCACGTGGATGATGGTGGCCTGGAGCGCGTTCAGGGCTTCGGCCAGGATCTCCAGGTGGTCCAGCAGATAGAGGCGCATGTCCGTGACCACTTGGTCATTGCGGGAGCGACCGGTGTGGAGTTTACCCGCGGTAGGGCCGATGAGTTCGTATAGCCGCCTTTCCACGGCTGTGTGGATGTCCTCATCGCCGGGTTTTACTTGGAATGTGCCGTCCGCGAATTCCCCCCAAATGCGTTCCAGACCCCGGATGATGGCATCTCGTTCTTCTTCGTCTAGGATGCCGGCCCGGTGGAGGGCGCGGGCATAGGCGATACTGCCTCGGATGTCTGCCTCCCACAGGGTGATGTCCACATGGATGGACGCGTTGAAGGCATCCATGAGAGGATCGGTGTCGCCGTGGAATCGACCTCCCCAGAGTTTAGCCACTTCTTCGCTCCTTGTTTCGGTATTGGATTTTGCTGCTGAAACGTGTTACATCAATGGATACTACTGCGGCCGGGCCTGTGCCCTGTGCTTGGCCTCTGTAGGGGCGGGTCTGAGCCCCGCCCCTACCGCTCGTGACCGGCGATATGTGGTCATGCTCGACCGCTCGGGGCTGAACCCCCGGGCTAAATTGGGGAAGCCCCCTTCGGGG
>JAADDB010000256.1 GCA_013154135.1 Chloroflexota bacterium | reverse complement strand
ACCCCGCCAAGGTGCGGACCCGTCTGCCGCCAATCCGTGTGCATCTGAGTACATCCGTGTCCTATGCCGGCACATTCCAGAACGTCCGCAGGGGGCTCCCCAAATTGAGCCCCGGGCGATCGCACATGACCACACATCGCCGGTAAGGACACACGGCCGTGCACCCCGGAGGGCTCTTTTCTAGTTCCCGTCCGTCAACAGAAACCCCGAGCCGCTCCACTCGAAGAGGACCGTGGAGTACGTTTCCCCTTCCACGTGCGCCGTGTCCGCAAAGCCCGGGGCCTCGCGGGCATACGTGCGCCGGATGACGTGGAACACGATGTCCTCTGCCCCATCCCCGTTGTGGTCCTTCCACTCCGGCCATCCCACCTGGGTCGCGTAGTCGGGCTGTTCCGGGAGGGTGGTGTTGTCATAATAGGAGGTGGTCGTCCACAACCGCTGCCACGCCGCGTCCTTCCAACCGTACAGGTGATACACCCCATCCAGGTACCGGGGCGCGAGGGATGCGCTGTTCACCAGGATGGCCGCGCGGCCGTCGTGGTCGAAATCCACCGCCTGCACGATCTGAACGCCCAACATCTGGGCCGACACATTCATGGCCAGCGGGTCCGACATCCCCATGAGCTTCCACGAACCCGTGCGCTGCAATTGGAACAGGGCCACACGAGCCTGTGCCGCTTTCTGCTCCTCAGTCCCGAGCGCCTCCCGAGGGGTATGCGCTCCCACAATGGCCACGGCTTCCACCGCGTCGGCCGCGGTGCACGCGCACGGGACTACTTGCAAGACCCATGGTTCCATGTCTTCCCCGAGTCGCGGCGTCTCCCCTTCCCAGGTGAGGGCCGAACCGTACACGGCCTGGAGGATGGTCCTTGTGTCGGGGACTCGGCCTCGGTCGGGCAGAGGGGGCGCAGAGGTGATTTCCCCGGCTTCGGGGAACGCGCGCATGAGGGCTTCGACCCGGAGACTCAGGGTTTGGACCACGGGCATGAGGGGGATGATGGCCCCGCGCGCGTCGTACGGCCGCGTGCGCAGCCAGATCCCCCGCGACGTCCCCGCATCCGCACGCCAGGCCAGCGCGAAGGTGGGACAGGTAGGACATTCGGTGAGGTAGGATGTGCGGGTGAGCTCGGCCAGTCCTGCCTGGCGGAAGAGCGCTTCCCACAGATGTCGTTCCCGGGTGAGGAAGAGTCCCTTGTCCACCCACTCGCGGTGATTCACCTCGTCCACCACCTTGTCCCCCGCCTCCGCCGCGACCACTGTCCAGCGATGTCCTTGCGCGTCCTCCACGTGGAGGGCCAACCACGCGTCCTGGGTGAGAAAACTTGTCGCGGGGGGCCATCCCGCGGGCGCGGGGGCCAGGGGATACGGGGTGGGCAATGTCACCGTCGCCCGGGCCTGTTCCGGCGGGGTGGGGGGAAGGGTCGGCGTGGGTGTTCCCCCACACGCGGCCAGGACAACGGTCAGGATCACAAGGAAAAGCCAACCTCCACGGTTCACAGCCCTGCCTCCTCTACGATGTATGGGACCCATTCTTCTTGTCGGAAAGCCATTATATGCACTCCCGCGATTCCATCAATTTCCCGAATTTGCTGGATGAGTTCCACCGCGATGCGGACGCCCTCTTCCTGTTGCTTCTTGCGCGGCACGGAACGCAAGCGGCGGATGATCGCGTCGGGGATGACGATGCCCGGGATATGGCTGCGCATGTACTCCGCGGCCCGGGCCGACCGCAGGGGGCCCACTCCCACGAGGATGTGGACTTTGCGGTCCAGGCCCCGGTCGCGCACCCGTTGCATGAACGCGCGCAGACGGTCCACATCAAAACAGTACTGGGTTTGCACGAACTGGGCGCCCGCGCGCACCTTCTTCTCCAACCGCTCCACCCGATCCTCATAGGGCGGGACAAAGGGGTTGGCCACCGCGCCCAGGAACAAAGAGGGCGGTGTGCTCAGTTCCCGGCCGCTGAGGAAGTGTCCGTGGTCCCGCATGATGCGGGCGGTGTGGAGCATCTGGATGGAGTCCAGGTCGAAGACGGGCTTGGCGTGGGGATGATCGCCTCGGGACACGTGGTCGCCGGTGATGAAGAGCACATTGCGGATGCCCAGCGCGGCCGCGCCGAGAAGGTCGCCCTGAATGGCGATGCGGTTGCGGTCCCGGGCCGAGATCTGGTACACGGGTTCGTACCCCGCCCGGACCAGGAGCGCGCATACGGCCAGGCTGGACATGTGCACGTTGGCTCCGGAGGCGTCCACCACGTTCATGGCGTGGCACACAGGGGCCAGCACGCGTGCGGTTTTGTACACATCCTCCGGGTTCGCGCTGTCGGGTGGGTTCAGTTCCACGGTGACCGCGAAGGTGCCCTCGCGCAGGACTTGTTCCAGGCGACTGCCGACAGGCCGGTCGCGCGTGGGGGTTCCCCAGTGGGGAAGGGTGAGGGGGCTCCGGCCGTGGAGCGCGTTGGCCCACGCGGAGGTGCCTTCCAGGGACCAGTCGTGGGGCGGGAGGATGTGGGTGATCTCGTGGCCGTACCGGGGGAGGTGTCGTGCGCGTTCGTGCGCCCGCACCCACACGCACACGCGATCGGGGTACACTTCGCACATGCCGTTGTCACGCACACCGCCACAAGGTCCGTTGCGGATGTTTTTGGGACAGTTCATGGGGCAGACCATGCCCGTGCTGTGGAGGACGCAGTCCCCACACATCCGGCAGTGGAAGAGAGGACCTTTGGTGAGGTGCTCCACCCGACGGAGGACGCGTTCTCCCCACGAGCCGGGGCGGAGCCATCTTCGCATAGGCTTTAACATGCGCCATGTCCAGGTGTACGCGTGTGCCAACAGGGATAGGGTAAGGCGTTTTGTGTTCATGCGATCGCTTTCTCCGTTGTGGGTTATGCCCGCGCGCGAGCGCGGGGATGGTGGGGGATCGCACGGGGTGGTGTCAGAAACCGCTGGTGATCATGGCCCCTCGGAGGTAGTGGGCCAGTTGGGCTGCGATGCGGGCGTTTTGTCGGAGGAGTTGGAGGTTGGCTTGTACGGAGCGACCTTGGGTGATGCGGGCCAGCGCGGCCAGTACGTACGGGGTGAGCGCGGGCCCTCCGATGCCTTGCTCCCGGGCTTCGGCCTCGGCTTGGGCCAGCGCGGATTGCAATTCCTGCGGGGAGAGGGCATCCTCCGCCGCGAGGGGGACGGTCATGAGGACGCCGGTGCGGAATCCGGCACGCCAGTGGGCCTGGATGATGGCCGCGGCTTCCTCCACCGTGTCCACGCGCGCGTCCACCTTCACTCCGGTCCCTCGGGTGTAGAACCCGGGGAGTTCGTCCGTGCCCAAGCCCAGGACGGGAATGCCGTGGGTTTCCAGCCATTCCCGGGTGGCCGGGATGTCCAGCAGGCTTTTGACGCCCGCGCTGACCACGGTCACCGGGTAAGCGGCCAGCGCGGGGAGGTCCGCGGAAATGTCCACACCCCCCGGATGGACGCCTCCGGTGCCGCCGGTGGCGAAGACGGGGATGCCCACCCGGGCCGCGGCCCACATGGTCGCGGCTACTGTGGTCGCTCCGAGCTGCCGCCGGGCAAGGACCAGGCCCACATGGGCCAGGCTCACTTTGGCCACATCATCGGCCAGGGCCAGACGTTCCAACAAGGGGTCGTCGATGCCCACCTGCACGTGACCGTCGGCCAGGGCAATGGTGGCCGGCGTGGCCCCTTCTTCCCGGACGATGGCTTCCAGTTCCCGGGCGATGGCCACGTTCTGGGGGTAGGGAAGTCCGTGGGCGATGACGGTGGATTCCAACGCTACCACCGGTTCACCCGTGTCCAGCGCGTGGGCCACCTTCGGGTGGATGCGAAAGAGGTCACTCTTGGGCATGATCTCCCTCCAGGTCCATGGGTAGACGCCGTCGTGCTTCTGCCACTTCGGCCAGATCCACCTGGGTGGTCAGCAGGACGGGCTGTTCCCCTGCTTCCAACAAAGGCTCTCCCCAAGGGGAGACGATCATGGAGTGGCCGAGGAAACGGGTTTCGCCACTTTGCCCCACCCGGTTGGCCGCGAGGAGGAAGTATTGGTTTTCGATGGCCCGGGCTTGGATGAGGGTGCGCCAGTGGTGCAGGCGGGGATGGGGCCATTCCGCGGGCAGGAGGACCATGTGCGCGGCGGCCCGCCGGTACGCGCGGAAGAGTTCCGGAAACCGCACATCGTAGCAGATGGCCAATCCCACCCATCCCCACGGCGCGCGCCAGAGGACGGGTTGGGTGCCGGCTTTCAGGTATCGGGGTTCTTCCATGAGGGGGAAGAGGTGTATCTTCCGGTAAAGGGCCACGATCTCCCCCGCGGGGGAGGCCACGTGGGCCGTGTTGTACACGCCTTCGGGCCCCCGTTCCAGGAGGGAGCCCACGATCCACAGGTTGAGTTCCCGGGCCCATTGGGCGACGAGCGCGAAGGGGCCTTCGTCCGGTGGGGAGGCCCATTGGGCCGCGTGCGGGAGGTCATACCCGGTGGCCCAAAGTTCGGGCAGGAGGAGCAGGTGGGAGCCGCGCCGCGCGGCCTCGACCGCGTATTCCCGCACCCGGTCGATGTTCTCTTCCGGCACGCCGACGGTGATGGGTATTTGGGCAATGGATACTGTTGGCTTCATGGGCAACGATGAACGCATCCCGATTATCGGTTAAGGTGAAGGGGTGGGGGATCGTCCCCTTTCCCTGGCTTTGGCCACTGCTTCTTCCGGTGTGGAGGCGAGGGCAAAGGCCACTTTTCGGCGTTCGTCCAGGTAGCGCCCCTCTAAGAGGAGGGCTGGAAGACGGTCGGCCCAGCCTCCTGTGCCCCGGAGAAGGACAACCGGCACCCGATGGTCGTACGCGATGGTGGCCTCCTGCAGGGTGCCCACTCCTCCCGCGATGAGGATGGCCGCGTCCGCGCTGCGGATGATCAGGTAGTTGCGCAGGGTGCCCAGGCCGGTGGGAAAGGCATGGGTGACGTATGGGTTGGCTGCGCGTCGGTCCAGCCCGGGGAGGAAGGCGATGATTTCGCCCCCTGCATCCGCCGCTCCCTGGGACGCGGCTTCCATCACACCGCCCAGTCCTCCACACACGAGCACGGCCCCTGCCTGTGCGATGTGCCGGCCCACTTCGTACGCGGCCCGGCGCACGTGCTCCGGCAGTGGGGGATCTCCCGGATTTTGTCCTTGACCGATGACGGCAATGTATTCTCGCATTTGCTCCTAGTGCCCTGATGATTTTCGGGCGCTTTGTTTCGCCCCGTACCGGGGCGCCCGGCCGACGTATCCCCCGCGGTTTTCCGTAGTATCTTGGCGGCGGACGGGTCCGCACCTTGGCGGGGCTCCGGCGTTCTCGCCCCGTGCAGGAAAAGAGTTTTGTGTGGGGTTGGCGGGCG
>JAADDB010000255.1 GCA_013154135.1 Chloroflexota bacterium | reverse complement strand
TCGGACCCGCTCCTACAGAAACGGGCCAATTTATGGGACTGCAAGGTCCGTACCCTGACGGCCGTTTCCTTTTGGCCATTCGGAGGTCTATATATGTGGAGACAAGTGACTTTGCCCCTCTCCGAGCTGGATGACTTGGAAGCCCTGGAGAAGAAGCTGGGAGGGCATGTGGTGAACGTCCACTTGCTGGATGAGGACACCGCACGGGTGGAGTACGCCCCTGTGGTGGATGATTCCTGGTTCCTGGAAATCTGGAACCGGGAGGCCCGGGTGTGCTACATCAACGAATTCGACTTCATCCTCTACGTGGATGACATCTACGAAGTGGATGAGGCCGCACGCCAACGGGTCATCCAACAAGTGATGGAGGATTACGGTATTACCCTGGAGGACACGGGCCAATATTATCCCATCAGTTCCGCGGCCCAGGAGGCCTTCCAGGCCATGATGAAAACCGCTCGGCGCAAACGGCCGGTCTCCCGCTCCCATGCCTGAGGGACCGCCAAGGCCCCACCGGACGCCCGCGGATGCTGGACAAGGGCTTAGGCCTGGCTATAATAAGCGGATGGATGCGTCGGAAAGCAGGGGATACCACTGTCGCGCGGGCACCGTGACTCGTGTTCAACGCGAAATCCATGTCGTGACCCCGGTCCGGCCCATCAACACACGTGGTTTTAGAGAACACGCTGAACTTCAGCTAACCATATCAACCCTTCGGTGAACAAGGAGGAATCGTGGCCATTCAAGTAGAGGTAGAACGTTTAGAATCCGATCAACCCCGGACCGAGCGATTGAAGATCGTGGTTCCGCCTGAGGAGCTCGAGAAGCACCTGAGGCGCATTGCCCGAGAAGTCTCCCGCCAGCAGCCCATCGCGGGATTCCGGCCGGGCAAAGCCCCGTACGAGCTGGTGGTCCGTCACTTCGGCTATGAGCGCCTGCTTGAGCTCTTCCTCAACAACTACGGGGACCAGATCGTCGACGCCGGGTTGAAAAAGGCGGGCGTCGTCGAGGAATACCCGGCACAAATAGACACCATCAAACTGGAACCCGTAACCATCATCGTCAGTATCCCCCTCAAACCGACGGTGGAGCTGGGAGACTACAAGAGCTTGCGGATCCCCTATGAGCCCCCTGAGGTCACCGACGAAGATGTGGAAGAATACCTGCGCGATACACTGGCCAGCAAGGGGACCATGGAGCCCGTGGATGAGCCCGCAACCGCGAACGATTCGGTGGAAGTGGAAATCACCATCCGCATAGGGGACGAGACCGTTGTAGACAAGGAGGTTCTGACCGTGGTCCCCGGCGAGGACATTTACCTGCCGGGTTTGAGCGACGTGCTGGAGGGCATGAAACCGGGGGAGAGCAAGACCTTCACCCTTCCCATCCCCGAAGATCATGTCTGGCACGAGAAAGGAGAGGAAGCGGAAGTCACCCTCCACGTCCTGAGCGTCAAGCGCCTCCGCCTTCCCGAAATCACCCCCGAAATCATCCAAGAGCTGGGAGGGGATGTGGAGACAGAGGAAGAATTTCGGCGACAAATCCGCGACTACCTGATGTATCAAAAGGAAAAAGCGGCAGAGGAGGCATACTGGCAGGAGATCCTGGAACGCCTCAAGGAACAAAGCCGTGTGGAATTCTCTCCCCTTTTGGCGCAAAGGCTCGCGAAATCGCGCATAGAGGACCTTGCCCAATACCTGGAACAGATCAACATGCCCTTCGAAACCTATCTTGAGCTCATCCAGAAAACAAAAGAGGAATTGACCCAGAGGTACGAGAAACTCGCCGAGGAAGAGCTGAAGGAGATATACCTGCTGGAAGAAATCGCGAAGCGGGAGAAGCTAGAAATAGAAGAGGAGGACCTCACCTACGCGATCATCGACTTGGCCGCCGAAACCTCCACTCACCCCGAGAGCATTGCCAAAGCCTTAACGAGCGACGAGCACCTGAGCTCTGAAGTATACCGGCGAGCCTCCCAACACCGACTCCAACGTTACCTGATGGCTGTTGCAAAAGGGGAAGTGGAAGAAGAGGCGGCCGCGGAAGCAGAGGAACGCGCATCCGAACCCGAGTCGGAAGACGTAGCAACAGAGGAAAGGGCAGAAGAAACGGCGGAAGAAACAGAAGCTTCGGCGGAGGAAACATCATGAGCGACGTCCGATTACCCATATCCCTCATCCCCATGGTCATCGAACAGACCGGGAGAGGGGAACGCGCGTTTGACATTTACTCCCTGCTCCTGAAGGAACGCATCATCTTCCTGGGTTCTCCCATCAACGACCAGGTGGCGAACCTGATCGTCGCGCAACTTCTCTTCCTCAACCGGGAAGACCCGGAAAGGGACATACACCTGTACATCAACTCGCCCGGGGGGCATGTGTACCCCGGTTTGGCCATCTACGACACCATACAGATGATCCAAGCGCCGGTGGCCACCTTCGCGGTGGGCTGGACCGCGAGCATGGGCACGGTGCTCCTGGCCGCGGGGACCAAGGGCAAGCGCTACGCGTTGCCCCACGCGACCATTCACATGCACCCCGCGGGGGGTGGTGCTCACGGTTACACCCCGGATGTGCGCATCCAGGTGCGGGAGTTGGAGCGCATTGAAAACCTCCTCTTCCACATCCTGGCCAAGCACACGGGCCAACCCATCGAACGCATCCGGTCCGACTTCGAGCGGGATCACTACATGAACGCGTTGGAAGCCAAGGAATACGGGCTTGTGGACGAAGTCATCGGGCATTCCCTGTTCGAAGAGATGGAAGAAGAGGAAGAAAAAACCGGGTCGAGTGAGGAGAACTGAACATGACCGTGCCCCGATGTTCCTTCTGCCAACGCAGCCAAGACGAAGTCCGCCGGCTCATTGCCGGGCCGGATGATGTGTACATCTGTGATGAGTGTGTGGAGCTGTGCGTGGAGATCCTCGCGGAAGAGGCCCAAGAAGCCATCCCCACCCGCCCCATCCTGCAGAAGGAACGGGTTCCTTCCCCCAAGGAGATCGTCCAGCGGCTGGATGAGTACGTTATCGGGCAGGACCGGGCGAAGAAAGTCCTCTCCGTCGCGGTCTACAACCACTACAAACGGGTTTTCTCCGGGGACACGGGTGGGGATGTGGAGCTCCAGAAGTCGAACATCCTCCTCATCGGGCCCACGGGCGCGGGCAAGACCCTCCTCGCCCAGACCCTGGCCCGCATCCTCGATGTGCCCTTCACCATCGCGGACGCGACGGGTCTGACCGAGGCGGGCTACGTGGGTGAGGATGTGGAGAACATCCTGGTGGGATTGCTCCAGGCCGCGAATTACGATGTGGAACGGGCCAGCCAGGGCATTGTCTACATCGATGAGATCGACAAGATCGCGCGCAAGAGCGGGGACAACCCCTCCATCACCCGGGACGTATCGGGCGAGGGCGTCCAACAGGCCCTTCTCAAGATCATCGAGGGCACAGTGGCCAACGTCCCCCCCTCCGGAGGGCGCAAACACCCCCACCAGGAGTTCGTCCAACTGGACACGACGAACATCCTCTTCATCTGCGGTGGGGCCTTCTCCGGGTTGGAGGACATTGTCGCCCAGCGCTTGGGGACCAAAGGAAGGGTGGGGTTTGCCACGCCGTCCGAGGAGACGGGGCGCAAGTACGAACTCTCCCCCGCGGAGCTCCTGCGCCGGGTGACACCGGATGACCTGATCCACTACGGCCTGATTCCCGAATTTGTCGGGCGCTTGCCCGTGACCGTGAGCGTGGATCCTCTGGACAAGGAAGCCATGGTCCGCATCCTCACGGAGCCCAAGAACGCGATCGTCAAGCAATATCAACACCTGTTGGCCATGGACGGGGTGGAGTTGGTCTTCACCCAGGACGCGCTGGAGGCCATCGCGGAGGAGGCCATGGAGCGCAAGACGGGCGCCCGAGGATTGCGTTCCATTGTGGAGGACCTGCTGGTCGAGGTGATGTACGAAATCCCCGGACGGGATGATGTGACCCGCTGTGTCATCACCGGCGAAACCGTCCGACACCGCAAGCGTCCCCTGCTCCTCAACGCGCAGGGCATCGCGGTCCCCTGGGGTGAGGATGCACAACAAGCCGGCGCCGCGTAGGGGGAGCCATGCGCCGGCTTTCCTTGCTCCTCCTCGCCCTCTGGCTTCTCTTCCCCTTCCCTGCCCGCGGGCAGACCCCATCCCCCATCCAGGTGGAGGGTCCCACCGTGGTCAACGAGTTTCCCACCCGTCTGGTGGTCACCTTCCACATCCGCAGTCTGGGGAGTCCCATCACCCGTGTTGTGGGGAAACTGCAATACGCAAACCGGAACTCCCGAGAGCACATCCAACTCACCTTCACCCCCGGGCAGGAGACGGACGCGACCTGGGAATGGGACACGGAGAAACTCACCGTGCCCCCCTATTTCCCCCTCACCCTGTGGCTGGAAGTGCAAACCCAGGACGGGCAACGGGTGACCACCGGGCCTTACCACGTGGTCTACGAGGACAACCGGTTTCCCTGGAAGGAAAAGCGCGGGGAGCTCCTCATCCTGCGCTGGTACGAAGGGGATGACGCGTTCGGGGACTACCTCTTTCAGGTGGGGGAAACCGCGCTCCAGCGCCAGTTGGCGGATTTCGGGGTCACCCTGGAACGGCCTTTTGTGATCCTGGTGTACGCGTCGGAGGATGATTTCTTCGCCTGGCACAGTTACCGCACGGAGTGGGTAGGCGGCCAGGCCTTTCCGAGTCTGGGAGCGGCCGCGCTCATTGTGCCCCCTTATGAGGAAGACTGGGCGGCCAGTGTGCTTCCCCACGAGCTCCTTCACCTGGTCATGGGCCACATCATCCGCAATCCCTTTGGCCGTCCTCCTGCCTGGTTCGAGGAGGGCATGGCCCAGCACTATGAGATGGACGACAGGGTTCACGAGCAGGCTCGGGAGCGGTTGCAAAAGGCGATTCGTGAACACCGGGTGCTGCCCCTGGGCGTCATGGACGACCCGCCGGGGCAGGATCCGGAGACCGCGCGGCTGTGGTACGCGCAGGCCCTCTCCATGGCCGAATGGCTTTTGGAAAGTCGGGGGGAGGAAGCCCTCCAACGGTACATCGCGCTCATGCAAACCCCCATCGCACCCCGCAAGGCCTTTGAGCAGGGGTTTGGTCTGAGCGAGGAAGCCTTCTACCGGTCCTGGTGTGAGCACGTGGCCGCGGATTGTCCCCTGCCCACGCCCACGTGGACACCCACACCCCCGCGCCCCACGCGCGCTCCGGCCCAGGCCCAGGCCACAGACGAACCCCGGTCCCCCACCCCCACGCGCCGGCCCACCCCCACCCATGCCCCAACCCCCAGCCCCCCGGCCATCCGCCCCACCCCGACACCCGGTCCGGGGGGAGGCATGCCCCTGTCCCTGGCCTGTCTG
>JAADDB010000287.1 GCA_013154135.1 Chloroflexota bacterium | reverse complement strand
GCGGCTTCCAGCTGTTCCGGGTCATCGGGCGGCACAAGCCACCCCGTCTTCCCGTGCAATACCGCCTCCCGCACGCCGCCGTTATCCCCCGCGACAGAGGGAAGTCCGCACGCGGCCGCTTCCACGTACACCAACCCGAACCCTTCCACTTCCCCCGGTCCGGGGGTGGGGATGAGGACGAAGAGGTCCGCTGCCCTGTACCACGAGACCAGGGTAGCATCGT
Organism: Chloroflexota bacterium; assembly: GCA_013154135.1. Lineage (GTDB taxonomy): Bacteria > Chloroflexota > Anaerolineae > JAADDB01 > JAADDB01 > JAADDB01. The sequence continues at coordinate 21,563 of JAADDB010000287.1, read as the reverse complement.
CCACTTGTCCGGCCCACAGGACCCGATGGGCCACGCCCAGCCGGTGGGCCAGGGCCTGCCAACGGGCCCGCGCGGACCCTTCCCCCACCACCGCGTACAGCAGGTGGGGAAACCGCCGGACCAGGGCGGGCAACACCCGCAACACCCGGTCCACCCCCTTGCGGGGCTCCAGACGAGCCACCGTGAGGAGGATGAGGGCGTCCTGGGGCAGGCCCAACCGAGCTCGGGCTGCCCTCGCGTCCCCGGGGCGAAAATGGGCCGCGGGCCGGGGATGGACCACCTGCGCGGAGACGCGAAAACGGGTGCGCAGGAGTTCCCCGGTGTAATGGCTGATCGCGTACACCCGGGACGCGCGGGTCAGGATCATCCGGGTCAATGCCCGCACAACCGGACGCCGCGCGGGCTTGAGCACGTCATCCCCAAAGGCCCACACCCGGTAGGGTATCCCCCATCGGGCTTGGGCCCAAAGGGCAACCAGGCCGAAGGGCAACACCTGTCCCAGTTCCAACATCTCCAGGGGGCCGCGGGCCCGGGCCCATTGGAGCGCGCGGAACGCCCCCGCGGTCTGGCGCACCCGCCGCCACCCCGGCCATCCCCCCGGCCCGCCGGACCAGCGGTATATGGGAAAGGGCTGTTGCGCGTCCCACGCGGCCGCGCCGGGCCACGAGGGCGCGGCCACCAAGTACTCCGCCCGCGCGCGGGAGACCCACTGGTACAGATGGCGTTGCATCCCCCCCACGTGAGGTGGGAAAGCCAAGGTCACAAGAAGCCGGGTCACCTTCCCCTCCCCAAATGCTCCGCGTACACCCGCCTATGGGCCTGGACCATCGCAGCCACGGGGAAACGCTCCCGCACGGATGCCCGAGCCGTCCGGGCCTGTCGACGGATCTCCTCCGGTCGCGCGAGGACGTGTCGCACCGCGCGGTCCCACGGTTCCCCCCGCGGGGGGAGGAAGAGGGACTCAAAGGCATCCAGCCCTTGCGCCAGGATCCCGGTCCGGTGGGTGATGACGGGCACGCCCAGGCCCAACGCTTCCACCGCGCTCAGGCCGAAGAATTCCCCGCGCGTGGGCAGGAGAAGGGCTGTGCTGGCCCGGATGAAGGGAAAAGGGTTCTCCCTCCATCCCCAAAAATGGATTCGGGCCGCGACGGGTGTCCCACGGGCCAGGCGTTGCCACTCGCGACGCCGTGCCCCCTCTCCCACGAACCAGAGGCGCGCGGAGGGATGGTCCTCCGCGATTTTGGCAAACACGCGCACGATCGCGTCTCCTCCCTTTTCCCGGCTCAAGCGTCCCACAAAGGTCAGGATGGGGCCCTGTTGGAGGTGGGCCGACGCGGCCTCGGGCAGAGGGGCCGCGGCCCACGCGTCCATCGCGTCCCAGTCCAGCCCGTGGGGGATCACCCGAACCCGTTCGGCCCCCACGCCCGCGCGGGCCAACACCCGAGCCCCGTGGGAGGAGGGGACCAGGACGGTCCGGGCCCGACGGAGCAGGGCGCGGTCCAGGCGCTCGTACCAACGCACACGGAAGTCGCTTGCGGTGAACCCGTGCGCTGTGGGGAGCCAGTGTTCGCGCGCGGTCAGCCACGCGAACATGTCCCCCTTGTAATCGTGCGTGTGCACCACGTCCGGCCGGAAGGTGCCCACGACCCGGTAAAACGCGGCCAGGGCCGAGAAGTCCCACGGGTGGGAATCGGGAATGGTCCACACCCGTCCTCCGAGGGCTTTCACCGCGGTCAACCAGCGGGGCACAGGGGCGCGGCCGGGAGCGCGACGGTACAGGGCCACAGCCCCCACATCCACGCCCTGGGCCAACAACCCCCGGGCCAGCCAGACCAGCAGGCGTTCGACCCCTCCGTTTTGTGGACCGGAACGGACCAGTAACACACGCATTTCTGACCTTTGGGTATTTGCCTTCCCCTCTACCCTCCACTACAATGACGCGCGTGGGAAAGAGGGAGTGATGAGCAACGATGACCGATGAAACGAGGATGAACGCTGCGGCCAAGGCATTACCGACGCTTACCCATCAGACCAACACCTGAGGAATCCATTATGACCGTACGACAGGAATTGGCCAAACTCGTCGAACGCGCGCTGAGGGAAGCGCAGGAACAAGGGGCGTTGCCCTCTTTTCCTTTGCCCTCGGTGGAGGTGACGCCCACCAAGCCGGAGTTCGGGGATTACAGTACCAGTTTGCCCTTGCAATTGGCCCGGATGGCTCGCATGGCCCCCATGCGCATTGCCGAAGCCATCCGGGAACACCTGCCTCCGTCGGACATGGCGACCGCGGAGGTGACGGCCCCCGGGTTTCTCAACTTCCGGCTGAAGCCCCAATGGGTGGCCTCGCAGATCGCGGCCATTGAAAAGGCCGGCCGCGATTGGACGCGCAGTCAGGTGGGGGAGGGCCGACGGGTGCAGGTGGAATTCGTCAGCGCGAACCCCACAGGGCCCCTCCACTTCGGCGGCGCGCGCAACGCGGTCCTGGGCGACACCATGGCCCGAGTCCTGGACATCGTGGGATACCAGGTCCAGCGGGAGTATTACGTGAACGACGCGGGCACCCAAATGCGCAAGTTCGGGGAGAGCCTGTACGCGCGCTATGCCCAACTCCTGGGCCGGGATGAGCCCATGCCCGAAGATGGGTACATGGGCCAATACATGGTGGAATACGCGCGGCGGATCGTGGAAGAACACGGGGACACGTTCCTCGCCCTGCCCCGGGAAGAGGCCGTCCAAAAGCTCACAGACCTGGGCCTGAACATGGTGTTGGAGGAGCTGAAGCAGGACCTGGCTGCCCTAGGCGTGCGCTTTGACAACTGGTTCTCCGAACGAAGCCTGTACGAGGACGGCACATTTGAACGGGTATTGGCCCTCCTGCGGGAAAAAGGGCTCATCTACGAAAAGGAGGGAGCCCTCTGGTTCGCGGCCACGCAAGTCGGCGGGCCCAAGGACGAAGTGCTGGTGCGGTCCAGTGGAGAGCCGGGGTACTTTGCCTCGGACATCGCTTACCATTACAACAAATTCGTCATCCGGGGCTTTGACTGGGTCATTGACGTGTGGGCCGTGGACCACCAGGGGCATGTTCCCCGCATGAAGGCGGTGATGAAAGCCCTGGGGGTGGACCCGGACCGGTTGACCATCCTGTTGTACAACCTGGTCACGCTGAAACGCCACGGCGAGGAAGTGAAACTCTCCAAGCGGGCCGGGGATATCATCACCCTGCGGGAAGTGCTGGACGAGGTGGGGCCCGACCCCATCCGCTTCATGCTCCTCACCCGCAGCAACACCGCGAAGATCGACTTTGACCTGGCCTTGGCCGTGGAGCAGAGCCAGGAAAATCCTGTGTACTACGTCCAGTACGCGCACACCCGCATTGCGGGCATCCTGCGCAAAGCCCGAGCAGAGGGATGGACGGTCGGGGAAGAGGGGGACTTGAGCTTGCTCACCCATCCCTCGGAGCAAGCCCTGCTCAAAAAGGTGCTGGACCTGCCGGACCTGCTCATCACCGTGGCGGAGCGGTTGGAACCTCATCATCTGACGTATTACGCACAGGAGTTGGCCACCCACTTCCACGCGTTTTACCGGGACTGTCGGGTGATAGATCCGGAAGCGCCGGAATTGACCCAGGCCCGACTGCGCCTGGTCGCCGCGGTGAAGCTCATTTTCGCCCACTTGCTGGAAGATATCCTGGGCATGACGGCCCCGGAGGTGATGTAACACAGGTTCGCCGAGACACGCCATGAAGACGCGAACATCCACCCAGGCGCTCAACACATCAAAGGAAAAGCCGGCCACCTACCGCATCCTCGTGGCCGATCCGCTGGCCGAGGAGGGGCTGGCCATCCTGCGCCAGCACGGTCAGGTGGAGGTGCGCACAGGGCTCTCCGACGCGGAGTTGGCCCAAATTATCCGCGAGTACGACGCGCTCATTGTGCGCAGCGGCACCCGCGTGACCCGAGAGGTGTTGGCCGCGGCGCACCGGCTAAAGGTGGTGGCCCGGGCCGGCGTGGGCGTGGACAACATCGACATCCAGGCAGCTACGGACTTCGGCGTGTTAGTGGTCAACGCGCCCACGGGCAACATCGTCGCCGCGGCCGAACACACCATCGCCCTGCTCATGGCCATGGCCCGGCGCCTGCCCCAGGCATATGTGGCCATGCGGGAAGGCACGTGGAACCGCAAAGCCTACATGGGCATGGAAGTCCGGGAGAAAACCCTGGGGCTCATCGGGCTCGGACGGGTCGCGTCCGAGGTTGCACGGCGGGCCCGGGGCCTGGAGATGCACGTGGTCGCCCACGACCCCTACGTCTCCACCGAGTACGCGCGCAAACTCGGGGTCACCCTGCTCCCCCTGGAGGAATTGTTGGCCCAGGCCGACATCGTCTCCCTCCACCTGCCCCTGACCCCGGAGACCCAGCGCTTCATCGACCACGAACGCCTGGCCCAGATGAAGCCGGGTGCGTACCTGATCAACACCTCCCGTGGGGGCGTCATCGACGAGGAAGCCCTGCTCCGCGCGCTGGATGAGGGCCACCTGGCGGGCGCGGCGTTGGACGTCTTCTCGGTCGAACCCTTGCCGCCGGACCATCCCCTGCGCCACCATCCCAAAGTCATCCTCACCCCCCACATCGGCGGGTCCACCGTGGAGGCGCAAGCGCGGGTGGCCCGGGACGCGGCCGAGCAGGTCATTGCCGCGCTGCAAGGACGCCCGGTGCCCTACGCGGTCAACGCGCCCATTGTGCCGCCCCAAAGCCTGGCCTTCCTCACCCCGTGGATCGACCTGGCCGAACGCCTGGGCCGCTTCCTGCGCCAGATGGGAGGGGCCCGGCTCTCCCGGGTGGAACTCACCGTCCACGGCGACCTCATCCAGCACGACATCACGTACCTGCGGGCCGCGGTGCTCAAAGGACTGCTGGAAGGGATTGTGGATGAGCGGGTCAACCTGGTCAACGCGGTACAAGTGGCCCGGCGTCGGGGCATCGAATTCGTGGAACGCCGTCGGGAACAGGGCCAACGCTTCCACACCATGCTCACCCTGAGGGGATACCACGCGGACCAGGGGGAGGAGACCGTCTGGCTGGTCCGGGGCGCGATCGTCTACGGGGAACCCACCATCGTAGGGGTCAACGACCTGTGGGTGGAATTCCCGGCCCGTGGGCACCTCCTCCTCACCCGACATCACGACCAACCGGGCATCATCGGCAAGATCGGCACATTGCTGGGCAGCCGGGACATCAACATCGCGTTCATGCACGTGGGACGCCGCGCACCCCGGGGCGAAGCCATCATGGTCCTGGGCCTGGATGACCCCTTGCCCGACGATGTGCTGGAGGAGCTCCGCCGCGCGCCCCTGACTTACTGGGTGCGCAAGGTGGAACTGTGAGCAGGCCAGCGGACCGTGGACGATGGTAGACTCCGGGCACGGCGCATGACGTCATAGCCCGATCCCAGCCGTCCATTGTCCGTTGCCACGCATTAGCCGGGAGGCGACCATGAGCAAACTCTACATCGGCACATCCGGATTCAGTTACGAGGACTGGGTCGGGCCCGTATACCCGCCCGACTTGCCCAAGTCCGAATGGCTCCGGTATTACGCGGAGGAGCTGGGACTCAACGCGTGTGAGCTCAACTTCTCCTTCTACCGCATGCCCACCCCCCGGACGCTGGACCAACTGGCCCAAAAAGTGCCCGCGGGCTTCCACTTCACCCTCAAAGCCACGCGCATCTTCACCCACGACCGCAACGCCACAGAGGAGGATTGGCACACATTCCGCCGCGCGCTCCATCCCCTGGAGATGGAGGACAAGTTCGGATGCGTGCTCATCCAGTTCCCCTACAGCTTCCACAACACGCCGGAAAACCGGGCCTACCTGGAGACGTTCCGGGTTCACTGGCCCGACATCCCTCTGGTGGTAGAATTCCGGAACCGGGAATGGGTGGACGAGGCCGTGTTCGAACTCCTGCGCCGGCTTAACATGGGCTTCTGCGCGGTGGACCAGCCCCGCTTCCGCAACCTCATCCCCCCGATTGCCGTGGTCACCGCGGACATCGGGTACGTGCGGTTCCACGGCCGGAACTACGAGAAATGGTGGGATCACGAGGAACCGTGGGAGCGGTACGATTACGACTACAGCGAGGAAGAACTGCGCGAGTGGGTGCCCAAAATCCGGCAGATGCAAGAACAAACCCGGGCAGTGTACCTGTTCGCCAACAACCACTACCAGGGGAAGGCCGTGAAAACGGCCCACATGCTGCAACAGTTGCTGGGAGTGGGCTCATGAACCGCACCCGAGGGGCGCTCTGGATCGGCCTGCTGATCGTGCTCGCGGCCCTGCCCGGGCTCGCGTGCGGGTCCTTCGCGCCTCGGCCCACGCCCACACCCACCTCCACTCCGACCCCCACCATCACCCCCACCTTCACCGCCACGCCCATCCCACCTCCGCCCACACCCACCTTCACCCCAACCCCTTTGCCCCCCACACCCACGCCCACCCCGCCCCCGCGACTCCAGCCCAACAGCATGGGCTGGGTCATCCCGGGCCGTGTCATCAACGTGCGCGCGGCCCCCAGCGCGCGGGCCAAACGGGTCGGACAAATCGCGGGCGGAGCCATCCTCAACGTGTGGGAAGGGCCTGTGGAAAAGGACGGCTATCGCTGGTGGAAGGTGGATGACCGTTACGGCCTGGTGGGCTGGATCGCAGAAGGCAACGGGAAAGACCGCTGGCTGGTCCCCTTGCCCAAAGCCACACCCACACCCACAGGAAGCCGCATCACCGTGGGAAGCACCGTCGTCGTCAACACCCGAGGCGCCAACTGGCTGGCCCTGCGGGAAGCCCCCGGCAAGCACGCGCGCATCCTGGGTCGCTACCCGCCCGGCACCCGTCTGACCGTGCTCGACGGACCGGTGGTGCGAGAGGGGTTCATCTGGTGGCGGGTGCAGGACAAAAAAGGCGTGGCCGGTTGGATGGCCCAAGGGGATCGGGAGGACCGATGGCTCTTCCCCGAACGCTGAAAAAGGGCACCCTCGCCTCCCTGGTCCGCGTCCTGAGCCATCCCGCCCTGGGGAGCGGAGTCCTCGCGTTCCTCCTCTACCTGCGCACCCTGGGCCCCCACGTCTTCGTCTCCGACTTCGCGGAGTTCCAATACCTCCCCGCGGTCCTGGGCCTTCCCCACCCCAATGGATTCCCCCTCTACATGCTGTTGGGATGGCTTTGGTCCCACCTGCCGTGGGGAAATCTGGCCTGGCGCATGAACCTCCTCTCCGCGCTGGCCGGAGGACTCGCAGTGGCCATCACAGCGGCCTTTGCCACACGGCTGAGCGGACGACGGGACGTGGGCTGGTGGGCCGGAGGATTCCTCGCGCTCTCCCCCACCTTCTGGGGCTACAGCCTCCTCGCGGAACGGTACACCCTGAACACCGCGCTCCTCGCGGCCGCGCTCTGGCTGGCCTGGGAAGCGACCCACGCTCCCACGGAAAAGGACATCCACCGCCGGCTGATCCTCTCGGCCGGACTCCTGGGCCTGGGCCTGGACGTCCACCCCAGCGACGCGCTGTGGATCCCCTTCTGGTTCGCCTACCTCCTCGTCCGGGTTCCCCACCTGCGTCGCTCCCCCCGACTGTGGGCGAAAATGATCCTGGCCGGCGGATTGCCCCTCCTCCTCTACGCGTACGTGCCCTGGCGCTGGGCCGTGTACGCGTCCTGGCCCCTCCTCCCCGGCATCGGACGCTCCACCGCGGTGTACAAGGGCCTTGTCCACGTGTGGTACGAGCCCCCGTTGCGCTGGGACATGGTCATGGCCTACATCACCGGCCTGGGCGGCTACGCGACCGGCTTGCTCCTGGGCGGATGGAAGGACGCGATCGCCCGGATGCCCACTGTGTGGCCCTACTGGTTCACCGATGTGCCCTGGCCCTTGGGCCTCCTCAGCCTGGTCGGAGGCATACGACTCTGGCGCCGGGACCGGGTGTTGACCGGGGGGTTGGCCGGCTTTGTCCTCTTCCTCCTCCTCATGGTGGCCTACATCCAGCAGGGGAAGAACGACGCATACCTCCTCCCCGCGTTCTGGGTCGCGTGCCTGACCGCGGGCTTCGCGGTGGACTGGATCCCCCGCGCGGGTCCGGGGAAATGGGGGACGAGCGTGCGCTGGGCCCTGCGCGGGGCGACCGTGATCCTCTTCATCGCGCTCATGCTCCTCCGCTACCCCCACCGGGACCTGAGCCGGCGCATGGACATCCACGACGGGTGGCTTTTGACCCTCCGGGAGCCGGTGGAGGAGGGCGCGGCACTCCTGGGCCACTGGAGCGACCTGACCCCCTTGTGGTACATGCAACAGGCCGAAGGCCGTCGGCCGGACCTATGGGGGCTCTTCCCCCCGGACATGGACGCGATCATCACCCCCTGGTTGGAGACGGGACACGCCCTCTACATGGCCGCACCTACCCACGGGTGGGCTCCCGAACTCCCCCGGCAGTACAAGCTGATACCGTGGGGACAGCTGGTCCGCGTCCTCCCCCGGGACCAAGACTTCTCCTGCTTTGACCGGCTATCCCAGACGCCCTGGACCACCCTTTCCCACCTGACCCTCGCGCGGCCTACCCTGCCCGCGACCCTTGACCCGCTGGAACCGACGGGACTCCTCTTCTGCTGGCGGGCCGAACACCCCATCCCCCGGGACACATTCGTGGGGCTGACGCTGCACCCCACGTGGGGCGGACGGCCGGTGGAACAGACGTCGTCCCTCCTCCCCTCCTGGTATCCCCTGGACCAGGTGCCCGCGGGGGAAGAGGGCTTGGCCCTGCTCCCCCTCCGCCTGCCGGAGGGCACTCTTCCCGGCACGTACCAGGCCACCCTCCACTTCTTCCGCATCCTCCCCGACGGCCGAACCGAGCCGCTGCCCAAGCCGAACGCGGTCTCCCTGGGGACGGTGCAGGTAAGCCCTACCCGCACCTTTGTCCGCGCCCGCCTGGGAGACGAGGTCGCGGCGCTTGTGCCTCCACGGGCCGGGCCGTTGACCCTGCGCGCGTGGAGTTTGTCCCGACTTCCGGTGCGGCCGGGAGATCCGGTGCGGTTGGAGTTGGTGTGGGAAGTGCGGGAACGCGTCACGGCCCCCCTCCGGCTCCAGGTGCGATTCTGGGGCCGAACGGGCCGGGGGCTTCTCACCCCACCGGAGCTCCTGGCCCCCCAGGAGGTGACGCAAGGGTGGGAGCCGGGGACGGTGGTGCGGACGGTGCACATCCTGCGCGCGCCGCGAGGGGTGGGAGACCATGTGTACCTGGTGGAACCCCGCGTGTGGGTGGGGGATCGACAGGTTCGCTGGGTTCCCACGCTCCGGTGGGTGGTGGGATGGGTCCGGGTGCACGATCGGCCCCATCTCTGGTCGGAGCCCGAGGGGTTCCGACGGGTGGAGGCCCAGTTCGACGGGTTCGCGCAGTTGGTGGGATACCGGCTGGCGCGGGATGGGCAGCTCCGGGTGACGCTGCTGTGGCGGGCGACCGGGACGGTGGACGCTTCCTACAAGGTGTTTGTCCACCTGGTAGGGCCGGACGGTCAGCTCATCGCGCAGCACGACAGTCTCCCCGCGGGGGACACCCTGCCCACGGATGTGTGGGTGCCGGGCGAGTACATTGTGGATGAGCATCCCTTGCCGGTGGCGCCCGACCAAGTGCCGGAGCGCGCCACCCTGCGTGTGGGCCTTTACGACCCGTCTACCGGCATCCGGGTTCCGGTGACCCACGCGGATGTGCCCGTCCAGGATAACGGGGTCATCCTGGACGTGGGGGAAAGCAACGAGTAACCCCGTTGCATGGGCAAGAGGGGCCGGCCAAATCATCCCTTTACGACACAATTCAATTCCTTTTCTTGCGGAAAACGCATTTTTGACACACTCCAATGCAAATTCAGCACACATCCCCTTGACACCCCCACGCCCCACGAGTATACTGGTAGTACCGCTCGACAGGATGTGTTGCCCAACCCTTAGCCCTGAACCCAAAACCATGTCCAACACTCATCCTTCCCCCGAAGGGGAAAAAGCCCAATTCATTACCCTGGAAGACGGGCGTCGTTTCAAGATCGACGCGATTGACCGGTATATCATCGCGGCCCTCAAGCACGACGGCCGGATGCCCTTTGCCAAAATCGCGGAGGAGCTGGGCGTCTCGCCCGGCATGATACGCCAACGCTATCACCGCCTGGTGGAAAACGGGGTCATGCAGGTCGTCGCGGTCACCAACCCCGTGCTCATGGGGTTCCACACCGTGGCCCTCATCGGCATCAAAGCCGAAGGCCGGCACCTGCGGGAGATCGCGCAGCGCATTGCTTCCTTTGACGAAGTCATCTACCTGGTCCTCACCACCGGCACCTACGACCTGCTGGTGGAAGTGGTCTGCCGGGACAACGCCCATCTTCTGGAATTCTTGACCGAACGCCTCCACACCGTGGAGGGCGTCCGGGACACGGAGACGTTCGTCTACTTGGACATTGTCAAGGAAATCTACACCTGGGGCCCGTGAAGGACAGCCGTCATTACTCGTTACTCGTTACTCGTTAGCTCGTTAGAAGGAGGCGAACCATGAGAAACCGTCAGATCCGAGCCCTGTTCCTCATCGTCATCCTCGCGTTGGTCCTGAGCGCGTGCAGCCAAACCACACCCACGCCCCTCCCTCCGACCAAAGCACCGGCCCAACCCACGTCTGCCCCCGAAGCCACTCCCGCGCAGGAGGGAAAACCGCCCCTCTTCGACAAGGTGGAGTCGGGGGAGCTGGTCCTTTACAGTTACGAGGAGACCGTCACCGATGAATTCCTCCAGGGTTTCCGCGAGGCCTACCCCCAGGTCAAATTGAAGACCGCGGTCTACGGCGAGTTGGACGAGGCCCTGGCCAAACTGCGCGGGGGCTTCAAGGCCGATGTGTTCAACCCCTGCGTGGACTACATCCCCACCCTGACCAAGCTGGACCTGCTGGAGCCGGTGGACACAAACCTCATCCCCCGCTGGAAGGATCTCTTCCCCTTCTTCCAGAACCTGCCCGAAATCCAGGCAGGAGAGGGCAAAGTCTGGATGGTACCCCAGGACGCGGGGCTGGAGGGCATTATGTACCGCACGGATAAGATCGACCCGCCTCCGACGTCCTGGAATGACCTGTGGAACGAGAAGTACGCGGGACACATCGCCATGCAGGACTACGCGCGCAACAGCATCGCGGTGGCCGCGCTGGCCCTGGGCTATGAGGACCCCTTCCACCTGACGGATGAGGACCTGCAGAAGGTGAAGGAATACCTCATCCAGCAAAAGCCCCTCCTGGTGAATTACTTCGAATCGGACGCGGATATCGATAACATGTTCAAGTCCGGAGAGGTGTGGATTTCCTTCGGCTGGACCGCGGATGCCAATCTCCTGAGAGAGGAGGAGGGTATCCCGGTGGAATATGTGTCCCCGAAGGAGGGCGCGCTTTCCTGGATTTGCGGCTACAGCATTCTCAAGGGCACGAAGATGTACTACGCGTCCCACGCACTCATCAATCACTACCTGGACCCGAAAATCCAGTACATCGAGGTCACGGATTTTGAGTACTTTGTCAGCAATCAGAAGGTGTTGGACCTGCTGAGTGAGGAGGAAATCCAGGCCGTGCGGCTGGATCACCCCGAGGAGATCGCGAACGCACACGTGGAGATCATCCCGGACAACTACGATAAGTGGCTCCAGATCTGGGAGGAGGTCAAATCCGCACCTTGATGTGACCCCCACCGCGGGGGATATCCCCCCGCGGTGGACTGCACCACGCGGGGAGGGAAGGGCATAGTATGACGATCCGGGAAGGTTTGCAACACGGGAAAGAGAACGGCCTGGCCGTGGAACATCTGGTCAAGCGCTTTGGGCCCCTGGTGGCAGTGGATGATGTGAGCTTCTCCGTTGCCCCTGGGGAGTTCTTCTCCCTCCTGGGCCCCAGCGGCAGCGGGAAGACCACGACCCTGCGCATCATCGGCGGCCTGACCGTCCCGGATGAAGGGGAGGTCTACCTGGGCGGGGAACGCATCACCTACTGGCCCCCGGAAAAACGGGATGTGAACATCGTCTTCCAGAACTACGCGCTCTTCCCCCACCTCACTGTGTTCGAGAACGTGGCCTTTGGCCCACGCCGCCGGGGATGGCCGGAAAGGAAGATCCGGGAGGAGGTCACCCGTTTCCTGAAGATGGTCCACCTGGAGGGATACGAGGGCAAGTACCCGCGCCAACTCTCCGGCGGGGAAAAACAGCGCGTCGCGCTCATCCGCGCGCTCATCATGCACCCGAAAGTCCTCCTGCTGGACGAGCCCCTGGGCGCGCTGGATTTGAAGATCCGCCAGGAGCTCCAACTGGAACTCATCCGCATTCAGGAGGAGGTGGGCATCACTTTCATCTACGTGACCCACGATCAGGGGGAAGCTCTGACCATGGCCGACCGCATCGCGGTCATGAACCGAGGTAAGATCCTCCAAATCGGGGACCCGAAGACCATCTACGAGCAGCCGGTGAACCGCTTTGTGGCCCACTTCATCGGCAACACCAACTTTTTCGAGGGCCAGGTGGTGAAGGTGGAAGGGGGGATGGCGCTGGTGGACGTCCCCGGGCTGGCCCAGATCTGGGGGGTGCCCGTGGGCGAGGTGCGCGCGGGACTCCCCGCGAGCGTCTCCGTCCGACCGGAGAAGATGTACATCAGCCGCCACCCCCCGAAAGGAGGCTCCTTCAACGTGCTCCAGGGCATTGTGGAGGACATGATCTACACCGGGGTGAGCACCGAATTCATCGTCCGGCTCCCGACGGGCCAACAAGTGCGGGTGTTCGCCCAGAACATCAGCAAGGACGCGGAGATCTGGAAGATCACATGGGACGAGAAAGTCTGGGTCTACTGGCGTCCCGACCGCAGTCTTGTGTTCGTGGAGTAGAGAAGGGATGAGTAACGATTAACGATTGACGATTAATGAGTAAGGGTTGAGTGAAGGACAAGGTCGGCTCGGATGGGATAAGAGCGTAATTCGTAACAAGTAACAAAAGGAACTCCTTTAGAGGACAAAATCGGCTTGTAGAGCCCCTTAATCGTTAATCGTTACTCGTTAATCGTTCCTCATCATCCAACAGGAGGTCTTGACATGGAACCGGACAAGTATGTGGGGCCGCATATGGTCACCTCCGTACCAGGGCCTAAGAGCCGGGAGTACCACGAAAAGGAACGGAAACTCTTCTTCAAGGCCTGGTACGTGGACAAGGATGTGCCCTTTATCATGCGACGTAAGTACACCTGGTTCATCGAGGATGTGGACGGTAACCGCTACATCGACATGGTCACGGGGTGGGCTTCCACGCCCATGGGCGCGGGCTACAAGCCGGTGCTGGAAAAGGCAGTGGAGGCCCTCTGGGAGAGCGGAGGCGTGGAGTGCACCGATTACGTGACCGATGTGCACTTGTTCGACCTGGCAGAGAAATTGGCCGAGATCACCCCGCGGCAGTTGACCCGGGTCGCGCCCGATACCACAGGCACCGAGGCGGTGGAGGCCGCGATGCGCCTGGCCCGGGAGAAGACTAAGCGCTATTTCATGCTCACTTTCCACGGCTCCTTCCACGGGGGGAATTACGGCGCCGCAGGGGCCGGCCCCACCTCCCCGGATGTAACCCACGGGATCAAGGAGTACATCCACGGTTTCATCCACGTCCCCTACCCCACGTGCTACCGCTGCCCCTTCCGACAAACGTACCCCCAATGCAACCTGGCCTGCCTGGACTACATCGAGGACGTGATCCTGCGCTATGAGACCGCCCCGGATACCATCGCGGGCGTCCTCTACGAGCCCATTCAAGGGGAAAACGGCGTCTACATCCCCCCCGACGGCTGGGTCGAACGCCTCCACGAGATGGGCGAGAAGTACGGGTGGGTGATGATCGACGATGAGGTGCAGACGGGCTTCGGCCGGACGGGGAAGATGTTCGCGATTGAGCACTGGCCCCAGGTGGTGGAGAAGGTGGATCTCATGCCCCTGGCCAAAGCCCTCTCCGGCGGCGCGCTGCCCATTGCCGCGGTCATGGGCACGGATGAGGTGATGACCGCGTCGGATAACCTGTACCTGGGCGGTACTTTCGCGTGGCAGCCCGCGGCCTGTGCGGGCGCGCTGGCCGGCATCGAGGCCATGGAACGGGAGAATGTGTTGGACAACGTGGCCCGCCTGGAAAAAATCGCCCAAGACCGGATGACCCCCCTGATGGAAAAGTATGAGATCGTGGGGGATGTGCGCATCAAGGGGGTGTATTTGGCGCTGGAATTCGTGGAGGACAAGGAGACGAAAACGCCGGCCAAGGAGTTGACCCGTCAAATCCACCGCCGGCTGATCAACAAAGGCGTGGTGGGCATCCACGAACGAGGGCTCTGGTGGATCCGCTGGTTGCCCGCGCTGAACATGCCCCCCCAGCTCTTCCACAAAGCGTGTGACCTGCTGGAGGAGACCATCGACGAAGTATCCCGGGAGTACGGAAAGGGAATCGCATGAGCACGCTGGGCTTGCCCATACCCTACAGCCGATGGCGCCGAACAGTGCAGCAGTACGCGGGGCTCGTGTTGAACGTGTTCCCCCCCTTCATCTACTTGCTGCTCTTCTTCTACGCGCCCATGGCCCTCCTCTTTGTCATGAGTTTTTGGAAGTCAGGGTATATGGAGTTGGAACCCGCGTTCACCCTGGAGAACTACCGGGCATTTCTCAGCAACCCCACTTACCGGCGCATCATGTGGAACACCTTTGTCACCGTGACCGGGGTGATGGCCCTTCTGGTGGTGGTCGGGTATCCCATTGCCTATTTCCTGGCCCGCATGGTGCGCCGGTACGATGCCTTGCTCATTTACCTGCTCATCATCCCGGTGGAGATCAATTACCTCATCCGCATTTACGCCTGGAAGATCGTGCTGGGCCGATCGGGCATCATCAACGCGGCCCTCATGTACCTGGGGCTCATCGATGAGCCCTTGCGCTTCCTCCTCTACAGCCGGACCGCGGTGATGATTGTGCTCATTCACGAATGGCTCCCCTACGTGGTCATTCCCGTCTACGTGGCCCTCAAAGGGGTACCCCAGGAGATCGTGGAAGCAGCCCGGGACTTGGGCGCGGGCCGCTGGGATGTGTTCCGCTACATTTACCTGCCCCTGAGCCTCCCGGGGCTCTTCGCCTCCTTCATCCTGGTCTACATCCCCATGCTGGGGGAATTCGCCATCCCCTCCATTGTGGGCGGCCCCTCCGGGTATATGCTGGGGAATGTGATCGAATCCCAATTCCTGGCCGCGGGGAATTGGGGGTTGGGTTCCGCAATCGGTTTTCTCCTCCTCTTCATCACCCTGGTCCTGGTGGCCATTGTCATCAAGGTCACCGGCCTGGAAGAACTCATGTAGGAGGACGCTATGTGGCAGCGATTACGACGGGCTTCCTTCTGGCTGGGGATGTACACCGCGATGGTTATGGCGTTCATCATCTACTTGCCCATCCTGCTGCTCATCGTCTTTTCCTTCAACGATTCCAAGATCATGAGCCTGCCCTGGAACGGGTTCACCCTCCGCTGGTATCGGATCGCGTTCAGCCGGGAGGATTTGCTACACGCGCTGTTCAATTCCCTGTGGGTGGCCGCGGTGGTCACCGCGGTGAGCCTTGTCCTGGGGATCATGGCCGCGAACGGCATGGCTAAGTACCGCTATCGGGGACGCTCCCTCTTCACCGGGTACATCGCCATCCCCGTGGTCATGCCCTGGCTGCTGTTGGGGATTTCCCTGCTCCTCTTCTTCAACGTGATAAAGGTGCCCCTGTCCCTGTTCACCGTGATCCTCAGCCACATCAGTTTTGATGTGCCCCTGGTCGCGGTGATCGTGGCCGCACGGTTGCACCAGTTCGACCCCACGTTGGAGGAGGCGGCCCGGGACCTGGGTGCGGGACCCATCGAGACTTTTCGGCTGGTGACGCTGCCCATCATCGCCCCCGCGATCGTGGCCGCGGGCATTTTCGCGTTCAGCTGGTCCTTCGACGCGTTCGTGGTCACCCACTTTGTCATCGGTTCCCAAGTCACCTTCCCCATCTGGGTATGGTCCGCCCTGCGCTACCCCAAGAATCTCCCCGTCATCAACGCGGTCTCCAGCATCATCGTTGTGGTGGAGATCCTCATCGTCTACCTGGGCGAACGCTTGCGGCGGGGTGAGGGGGGGGGTGTTCTAAGGAGTAACGATTGACGAGTAACGATTAAGGGGGGATTGGCTGGAGGACAAGGTCGGCTGGGATGGATGAGGTTCTGGGGTGTAAAAAGTAATGATTGACGATTAACGATTAAGTGGGATCGGCAGGTGGGATGAGGTTGGCTTGGATAGGCGGGGGTTGTAACGAGTAACGATTGACAAGTAACGATTAAGGGGTTGGGTGTCTATTGCGGATGGGAACTATTGACAGGAGCTCGGCGGCGTGCCCACCTGACGGTGGTCGTCCGTCGGTCGTCGGTGGTCGGTAGTCGTCCGTCGGTCGTCGTCCGTCTCCTTCCACCCGTCCGCCGCCGGGGTGCGGCTGAATCTTGACACCGGCCAGAGTCGGTTGTCCAACATCCTCAATCCAATTCAAAAGGAGGTTTCTGTCCATGCGAGCATTGGTTCTAGGTGGTGCTGGAGCGGTCGCTAAAGAAACGACCCGAGATCTGTCCCATTACAGCGATTTCGAGGAAATCGTCATCGCGGAGTACAACGTGGAGGCAGGCGAAGCCTTGGCCGCGGAGTTGAACGACCCCCGGGTCAAGGTCATCTTCTTCGACGCCAACGACGAAGAAGGAATGCGCCAACTCTTCCCCCAATTCGACGTGGTGGTCAACGGCCTGCCCTACAAGTACGACTACATCGTGAACAAAGTCTGCGTGGATGTGGGGGTCAACGGCCTGGACCTGTCCAGCGACGATCCCCAATTCGCGCTCCACGAGGAGGCAAAGAAGAAAGGCATGATCTTCGTGCCGGGCGTGGGCGCGACCCCCGGGACCACAAACATGATGGTGCGCCGGGCCGCAGAGCTGCTGGACCGGATAGAATCCGTGGACATCTACTTCGCGGCCTTCCGAAGCCTTGCCCCCTCCCCGGGATTGCTCCAAACCACCCTGTGGGAATTCAACCCAGAAGGTGAAGACCGAAAGGAAGTGTACTACGAGGACGGCAAATGGCACCCCGCGCCTCCCCTGTCCGGGGAGAAAGTGGTGCGCTTTCACGACCTCATCGGGGAACAGAAGGTGTACTACGTCCCCCACGATGAGGCCAACACCCTCCCCCACTCCTACCCCGAACTGCGCCGGGCCGCGGTGCGCGGGTGTTTTCCCCCCCATGTGATGGACCTGATGGGCGCCCTCATGCGCGCGGGCATGCTCACCACCACGCCGGTACGCATTCAGGGGCAGGAGATGGCCGCCATCGACGCGGTGCGGGACATCCTCTGGCACCTGCCCATCTGCAAGGAAAACCCCGTGTGGGCCTACGGCCTGGTAGTGGAAGTCCTGGGCGAACGGAACGGACGCCGGGTGAAGTGCACCTACAGGAACCAGCATCCTCCCCAGGAGGAGTGGGGTGGAGAATCCGCGTACTTCAAGAACGTGGGCATCCCCCTCTCCATTGGCGCGCAACTCATCGCACACGGCCAAACATTGGGCGTCGGTGTCCTGCCCCCGGAACAGGCATTCCCGGCCGAGCCCTTTTTTGCAGAACTGGCTCGACGGGGTATCATAGTACACGAGGAAATCGTGGAGGTTGGAACGATCGCTTGAACGGTGCATTCACAGCGCGACGGTGGACAACGGTCGGCTGGACCATTGTCCACCGCCCGCTTTCGTTGGGAGGAGGATCATGGATGGTGAAGGCAACAGAGAGAGTGGCGGACAGTACATCCTCATCACCTTGACCTGGCGCGCCCCCGCGCTGGGGTGGCTCGCGCTCACATTTTCCACCGCAGTTCCTCCGAACATTCCCCCGATGGTCCCCGTCTGACCGTCCCATCACCCAACCCACATCAAACCCATAACCCTCACACCGCGCGCGTGTACCGGGCGCCGTCCCAAGCCCATTCCGGCACAGCCACGCTCGCACACACCCGTCCCGCGCGTGGACGTGAGCATACCCACACGTAAAAGGCTCATCACGGAAAAATAAAGGAGGTGTTCATCATGAGTCCGAAGTTACAGAAAACCCTAGAGCTGTTCCAAGAGGCGAAGAAATACATCCCCTTTGGGGTGAATTCCAATTTCCGCTACTGGGGCGATGAGTACACCCTGGTCATCACCCGGGGAGAAGGAGCGTACATCTGGGATGCGGACGAGAACCGGTACATTGACTACCGTCTGGGATTTGGGCCCATCATCCTGGGACACGCGTACCCCACCGTGACCGATCGGGTGGCCCAGGAGATCCGCAAGGGCACCCTCTTCGCGTGGACAACGCCCTTGGAGATCGAACTGGCCAAGCGCATCACCCGCATGACCGGGGTAGAAAAGGTGCGCCTGTCCAACACGGGAACCGAGGCAACCATGCACGCGCTGCGCATCGCGCGGGCGTACACGGACCGGGAAGGGTTCATCAAGTTCGAAGGACAATACCACGGGATGCACGACTACGTGCTCTTCAGCACCGCGTCCGCGCCGCGCGGGGTGCTGGGCGCGCGCAAAAGTCCCATCAACGTCCAGGCCAGCTCCGGCATCCCAGAGGACATCCAACAATACGTGTACAATGTGCCCTACAACGACTTCAAGATGTTGGAGAAGACGGTGAAGGAATCGTGGTCCGACCTGGCCGCGATCATCGTGGAGCCCATCATGGGGAACGCGGGCGCGGTGATGCCCAAACCGGGGTGGCTGGAGCTCATCCGGGAACTGTGCGACAAGTACGATATCGTCCTCATCTTCGACGAGGTGAAGACGGGGTTCCGCATTGCCAACGGCGGTGCCCAGGAGTACTTCGGCGTAAAGGCCGACCTGGTCACCTACGCCAAAGCCCTGGGCAACGGGTTCCCCATTGCGGCTATCGGGGGCAAGGAAGAGGTGATGAGCGTAGTCCAACCGGGCCAGGTGGCCCTGGGTGGCACGTACAGTGGCAATGTGGTGGGAGCGGCCGCGGCCAACGCGACGTTGGAGCTGTTGGAGAAGGAGCCCATCCTGGAGACCATTGCCCGCCGCGGGGAGCGGTTGATGAAGGGCATCGACGAGATCCTCACCCGCGCGGGGATCCCCCACGTGCTCACCGGCGTCCCCTCCATGTTCGGCGTCCTCCTAGGCCGGGATACGCCCCCCTACGATTTCCGAGATTACCAGGACGCGGACGAGGTCGCATACCAATACCTGGTCATGGAACTCATCGAACGGGGCGTCCTGCCGGATGTGGATGACCGGGAACCCTGGTTCCTCTCCTACAGCCACGATGACACGGTCATCGACGAAACCCTCAACGCGTTCGAGGACGCGGTTCAGGCGTTGACCAAGAAGCGGCCGTACATCGTGGAAGGTCGCATGCTGGTGGACTGAGGCCCGGCTCCGGGGAGTGCGACCCCGTGAACCGGGAGGGAAAGTGCTTTGTGAGCGTGGCGGGCGGGCCAAGCCCACCTGCCACGCTCACAGACCTTTCCCTTGGCCCAGAGCGAGCACGTCAGAACCCCGCGGCCAAGGTACTTCTGAGTTGCCCCCAAGATCCATCAGCACTCGCTGTAACCGCAGTTGGTACACCGCTTGCACCCCTCAAAGGGGATGAGGGTGGCCAAACCGCACTCGGGGCAGATGTCGCCATACGCGGCGTCCGCGCCCACGGGGATATCCTTGGAATCCGCGTCCGCGGGAGCCGGATCCGCGTGGTTGTTTTCCAGGGAAAGGGTGAAGGAGAGTTGCTCCGGCGGCGGTGTAGTCTCCATGGCCCCCTCCTGCTCCAAGCTCTCCAAGTACTGTTGGAGAACCTGGGCGATCGCGTCGGGCAAGGAACGGACCCGCTGGGGGCCAAAGCCCATGGTCCGTCCTCCACCGATGCCGGTGAGCTGGTGGACGATCTGGCGCATCCGCTCCCGCGGGGAGAGGGGCGAGGGCAGGCGGAGGATCAGGCTGATGAGCCGCCCCATGGCCTCCGAATCCGCGGCCACATCCGACCCCGCCTTCCCCACATTGAGGAAGACTTCGAAGGGCTCACCCCGTTCATCGCTGTTCACCGTAATCCACGCGGTGCCCACCGGCGTCGGACGCCGGTACGTCTTCCCATTCAGGACGGTGGGACGGGGCCGCACATCCACGCCCGCGAGGGACGTGCCCCATTGGTCCACCGACTGCTTCGTAGGCGTATCCACTGCCGCCGTCGCGGTCGCGACGACCTGCGTTCCGGACGTCTGTCCTTTCTTCTCCTTGACCTCTCGTGTCTCCAACACAACCTCCTCCCGCGAACCCGTGACGTACACGGTAATTCCCTTACAGCCCAACTCCCAGGCCAGGAAGTACGCGTCGGCTACATCTTTTACTGTGGCTGTTTCAGGAAAGTTAATCGTCTTACTTATACTGTTGTCTACAAAAACTTGAAGCGCGGCCTGCATGCGCACGTGCTCTTCCGCGGTGATGTCCTGGGCCACGACGAAGACCCGCCGGATCTCCTCGGGCAGTTCTTCGATGTGCTGGCAGGTGCCCTTGCGCAGGACTTCGTCCACGATGCGACGCTTCGCGTCCTCGTCTAGGTGGGCTTCCTCCAGGGCACGCATGAAACGCGGACTCACGTACTCCAGTTCCACGTCCCGGTCCTCGTCCTTGAAGTGGCGGATGTACGCGAGCGCGAACACGGGCTCGCAGCCGTAGCCCTCGCACCCGGACACGGTGGCGATGGTGCCCGTGGGCGCGACGGTCAATTGGGCCGCGTTGCGGATGCCGTAGCGCTTGATTCCCTCGATTATGCCCTCCCAATCCAGGGGTGGACGCCCCCAATCGTGCTGGGGTGCCCCGCCCAGCCAGTCGGGCCACGTGGGCGGTTGCCACTTCAGGTCTTCGGGGTCGTAGATGCTGCCCTTGATCGCGGGGAACGCGCCCCGTTCCTTGGCCAGTTCGATGCTCTTGCGCATCGCGTGGTAGCGGATGAATTCCATCACCTGCGCGGCGAACTCCTGGCCTTCCTCGGACCCGTAGCGGATGCCCAGGTCGTACATGACATCGGCCAGGCCCATGATGCCCAGGCCGATACGTCGGGCCTTGTGCGCGGCCTCCTTCAACTGGGGCACCGCGGGCACATACGCGTTCGCGGTCACCACATTGTCCAGGAAGTGGACCGCGCGTTCTACCGTGTCCTGGAGCAGATCCCAATCCACCACCCGGCGCCCGTCCTCCACCTTGACGTGTCGGGAGAGGTTGATGGACCCCAGGCAGCAGTTCTCATACGGTCCCAGGAACTGTTCCCCACAGTTGTGGCAGACCAGCCCGTTGGCAATGAGACTGTGGGTCTCGGGCTCGGTCAGATCGTACACATCCGCGGTGCCCGCGTCCTCCACCGCTTCTACCACATCCTCGAAGCGCTCCCGGTACGGGCCGCGGGTCTG
>JAADDB010000321.1 GCA_013154135.1 Chloroflexota bacterium | reverse complement strand
TGGGCCTCGGCCACCCCATACCCGCTGCTGGTCTTCGCGCCGAAGCCGTACTCGGTGAGCATGGCACGGACGCCCCGGGCCACGGCTTGCAGGTCGGCCTTGGCCTCTCGCTCCATAGCTTCCGGCGTACTCCGGCCCACGAGGTCTAGGGGCACGTAGAGCAGGGTGAAGACGCCCATTGTGCCCGCGGGTACGCATTCGAAGTAGATGGGCTGCTTGCCTGCGCCTGTGTCGCGGGGGTGGGGATTGATGACCTCCAGACCGATGCGGTCGAAGAAGGTGGGGTAGAAGTGGAGGCGGCCGGCGCTGAACTCATCTTCTTCGCCTTTTACATTGCCAAAAAGGCGCACCATTTGTTCATCCTGGGCTTCTTCCTTCCAAGTAGTATATCCACGCAATCGGCGCATCGCCGCCCGCAGCGCGCCTTTCCACTGGCTGGGGGCCACATAGGGCACCTTGAAGATCCATTCCTTCTTCACGGGGTTGTCGATGATGTAGAAGTCCACATCGTCTTTGCTGAGATAGGGCTTACGCAGGGTGAAGTGCACCTGGATGGCCCAGGATCCGGGCGGGAAGGAGGAGAGGTTGGGGAGGGAGGGGCTTACCGTATCATGATAGTTGGCCAAGCTCAGAACCTGTCCCATCCATCGTAAACGATGACAGAGGAAGGTTTGATAGTCTCCTCGCGGAGTTTCCAGATCGCCGGCGTAGTACCAGTGTTGAAGACCGTTTTTGCCTTTGGCGTAGTCTTTGCATTTTGTTCGTCGAGCACATTCTTCGTCGGTCGCCAGAAGCTGTGCGAGTACTGCTTGGCGCGTCGCCGCATCGGTGATATTTGCCCACGGACCCGACGATTGCCGTTTCCCTACCAAACCCTCAATGATTCTTCTTTTGTTTGGGGATCCGTACAAATCAAACTCCGCCCAAAACTCATGCTTCATCGTTGTCCTCCTGTCGAGATCCCGTCATCTGGTGGATGAGGTGCCCCCAGTAGGTCCAGGAGCCAAAGAGCGCTACCGCGCTTAAGCGCTCGTTCAGATGTTGGCGTAAGGTATCTAGTCGGGGTTTGCATATCAGGCTCGTTCAAGGCTTCCCTCAGGGATTTTCACAAAGAGGCAGATGCGCCCCTTGTTTTGATTTTTTCTATAGACTTCATTATGGGCATCCTGTCAACAATGTCATAAGAAAGTGGCTGGTCTCGCCATTTTCCTGTTTAGCAACCCAGCACTCAGGTGATATTTGTAATTGGGATAATGGTGATAGTTGCGATAGGGCACCAATGCTTGTCTTCAACGTGCGCAAAAACTCCTCGCGCTGTTGCCGGTGTCTAGCACTCTGTGCGTGTTCTGGCAACCAACCCCATACCCTAAATTCCCACTCGCTGTCGCCAATTTGATATGCCCAGGATACACGTACCTTGCTTTGAATGCGTTTTCCGCTAAAAACTTCATTATTGGCCAGCGAGACACGGCCCTTGCTACACCACCATCGGTTTTGATCATTCCTGTCCTTCTTCACCTTCGTTCCACAGTAGCCACAAATAGGCTCGTTTCCATGAACTGTGCCAAAAATAAATTTGCACCAATCAGATTCTCCATTTGAATCCGTGCAGACACCAATATTGGAATCACTGTACCTCAAACGCGTGCGTACAATGGGGGCAAGAGGAAAAGTTTTGTGATAACGAACCCAATGTTCGATGCGGCTCACCGACAAAGGATTGGCGATTTTAAACGGACCTGTCGGCGTCTGATCTTGCTTCCCCGTCCAATGGGCTTCATCCACACCGATTTGTCCTACTTGTAACCACTGAATTTCGCGGAACTCACTCCACCAGTTTAAATCCGTGACCTTGAAACGCACTTTGCTAGAAAACATGTTCGTGAGGACGGGTAAGACGCCCTGGTAAGGGGAGGAAGTGGAGAGACCCTCAAACCACCATCTTCCGACACGACTCCCCTGGCAACTTTGGGAAACAAGTTCGCTTAATTGTGCATGCCAGTCGTGGTGGGTCGGACTGTATGTTTCTTCCCCGATCTGGAGCCTCGTTATCTCAATGATCCCATACCCAATGGAAGTCTTCGGCCCCAACGCCCCCCACTTCTCAATGAACAGCAGTGTTGGGAGAATTTCGCACAAGAGGATTCGCTCTTCACCTGTAAAGTGTAGCTCTAAAGTGCCAAAATATCCGCCTCGCAACAACCAGCCGCCCACGCGATACGGACGACGTCGGTCAGGATGCACGCGCCCGCTGGGGAACATGCCCTCAGTGAAGTCAATCCCTCCCTCCAAAGGGCGTACCTCCAACCGAAATCGCCGCCGCCAACCCGTGGCTCCAAATATCTGGCACACATCACACAGACCAGCATCGCGCAGGCGCTGGCGTTTATCAGGAGCTTCACTCCCTTGGTATTTGTTCGTATCAAAAGTACAGGTGTGCTCTGTCGGGTCACACGCGTAGCCGCCCAGCCCCCGCACGATGGCTTCGTACCACCAGCGCAGGCTGCCCAGGATGCCTGTCTCGTGGATGCGGTCCATGGTGCCGTCCACGCCGCCGGTCCAGAGCGGGGTCAAGGTTCGGATTTTGACGGTCAACGTCCTGGGCGAGAGCGTGTGTGTTGCTTCTGCACTTTCTACTGTCGTGTCTGACATCTTCGGCCTCCTCAAGAAAGAAGCGTCATGTATGTGGTTCTCATCACGATTTCCCCGTGTTCCCCGTGCCCTTGTGGGATCCCCTTTGCCGCGGCTCCCACACCTCCACGCAGCCGAAGCCCTGGCTGTTCTTCGCGCCCAGGCCCGCGTCCAGGGCCATGCGGACGTAGGGCTCGGGCGCGTCCAGTTCGTAGATGCCCGTCCAGCCCTTGATGATGGTGCCCTTGTAGCGGGCTACGACCAGGTTGCGGTTGCTCACCTTCACCGGCCGCAGTGTCGCACCATCCGGCGGGATGTCCTCGCCCGTCCAGGCTCGGATCTTACGTTGCAGGTTTTCGATGGCCAGACGGCCGAATTCGGGCTCCTGGGGCGCGTAGTAGTACGTCTTCTTGCGGCCGTCGGGCGTCTCCAGGGTGCTGTACACCGTGATGGGCGACAGGGCCTTAAGGCGGACAGGCCGTTGATATCGGGGAGGCATCAACACCTCGATGGAGACCAACTCCAACTGGGAGGTACCGAGGGTCACCACCCCTGCCCGGACCAAGTGGACGGATAACGACTCCAGGAACTCATCCACGGGGGAAGCGATGGTCAACGACAGAGGACCGCGGAACAACAACATCGAGCCTTCACGGCGAAATGACCCTCGCAAGCGGGAAAAGGTGAACAACTTCAACCGGCGGTTTCCATCGAGCCACCCGCGATCGTGGATTCGTGCCGCGAGCCCGGAGTCCAGGTACTGGTAGATCAGCCCCTGGATATGCCAATTGTAATGGGTGGGCAGTGCAACCGGTTCCTGAAGGCCTCGTAACAAAACCTCGATGCGCATGTGTATCTCCCCCCTTGACCTATGATAACATACATTCCCACAAACCGACAAAACGCCACGCATGTACACCGATCTCAGAGGAAAACAGAAGATTCGCTGGGCGCTGCCTGTCAAAATCAGGAAACATAATCGGGGATAGTTGGAACAATCTTATCCTGTTGTGTAATAGATAGGACATATATGACTAGAGTAGTAAAGATCCCGGCAGGTTTTTCGCACAATGAGCCGTTGGCCAACAAGATTCGGCAGGGGCGCTGGTAAAAGGAATCCCGGACGATGATAGGTACTTGTGCTTGAGCGTGTTGTGCCGGGGATGGGGGGAGACGGGTGAGGGGATGGGGCATTTCCCGCGGGACGTTCGAGCCCCGGGGGAGCAGCGGGCATGCGGGGCGTGGACCGGACAGGTCGGCCCACGCCCTTTCCCGCCTACGCGCTCACTAACTCGAACTGGCTGTTGTACAACTCCGCGTAGAACCCACCCTTGGCCAGCAGTTCCTCGTGGGTTCCCTGCTCCACAATGTTCCCATCCCGCATCACCAGGATCAAGTCCGCGTTGCGGATGGTGGACAGCCGGTGGGCGATGACAAAACTGGTGCGGCCGTGCATCATCTTGTCCATCGCGGCCTGGATGAGCAACTCCGT
This sequence comes from Chloroflexota bacterium, assembly GCA_013154135.1. Taxonomy (GTDB): domain Bacteria; phylum Chloroflexota; class Anaerolineae; order JAADDB01; family JAADDB01; genus JAADDB01. The sequence continues at coordinate 1,308 of JAADDB010000321.1, read as the reverse complement.
GTGAGTATCCACGTTGCTCGTGGCCTCGTCCAGGATGAGCATGGCCGGGTTCGCGAGGATGGCCCGGGCAATGGTGATCAACTGCTTCTGCCCCTGAGAGATGTTCGTCACCTCCTCGTTGATCACGAAGTCATACCCGCCCGGCAGCGCGCGGATGAAGTGGTCCGCGTGCGCGGCCTTGGCCGCGGCGATCACCTCCTCATCCGTCGCGTCCAGCCGACCGTAACGGATGTTCTCCTTGATAGTGCCGTTGAAGAGCCATGTGTCCTGGAGCACCATGCCGAACATGCGGCGCAGGTCCGCGCGCGCGTACTCCCGCACGTCATGGCCTTCCACCAGGATGGCGCCGTCGTTCACATCGTAGAAGCGCATGAGCAGTTTGACCAGCGTGGTCTTCCCCGCGCCCGTGGGCCCCACAATGGCCACCTTCTGGCCCGGCCGCACCGACGCGGAAAATCCCTTGATGACCAGTTGGCCCGGTCGATAACCGAAGTACACATCCTCGAACTCCACCCGCCCTTCCACGTGGTCCACCTTGACCGGATGTTCGGGGTCGGGCGCTTCCTCCTCCTCTTCCAGGAAATCGAACACCCGCTCCGCGGCCGCGACCGTCTGCTGGAGGATGTTGGAGATGTTGGCCAACTGGGTGATGGGCTGGGTGAAGGATCGCATGTACTGGATGAACGCCTGAATATCCCCCACCGTGATCAAATCTCGCACCGCGAGCCAGCCGCCCAGGATGACCACGGCCACATAGCCCAGGTTCCCGATGAGCCGCATCATGGGTCGCATGATCCCGGAGAAGAACTGGGCCTTCCACGCGGAGCGGTACAACGTGTTGTTGTAGTGGTCAAAAGTGCGGATGCTCCGCTCCTCCCCGTTGAACGCCTTCACGATCAGGTGACCGCTGAACATCTCCTCCACGTGGCCGTTGACGTGGCCCAGGTACTCCTGCTGTTCGGTGAAGTAGCGCTGGGACGCCTTGATGACCCCGATCATGGCCCCGAAGGAAATGGGCACCACCACCAGCGCGATGAGAGTCATCTGCCAACTGATGGTCAGCATCATGATCAGAATGCCCACCACGGACACAAAGGAGGTGATGATCTGGGTCAAACTCTGGTTCAGCGTGCGGTTCACCGTGTCCACATCATTGGTCAAGCGGGAGAGCACCTCCCCGTAGGGGGTGCCGTCGAAGTAGCGGAAGGGCATCCGATGGACCTTGGCCATCAGGTCCTTGCGCAATTGGTAGGTGACCTGCATGGCCACGTCGGTCATGATCCAGCCCTGGGCGTAACTCAGCACCGA
>JAADDB010000048.1 GCA_013154135.1 Chloroflexota bacterium | reverse complement strand
AACTGCGCCGGTTGGGGGTCACATGGGTCAGTCTCGCGCCCCGCTTTGTGGGGCGCTTTGAGAAAGGGGTGGATTACATCGGGGATCTGGGAGAATTCGAGCGCACCTTCCGACAACATGTAGCCGTGGCCCAGGCCCTGGGACCGTACAAGCTCAGTCTGCACTCCGGATCGGACAAATTCAGCATCTACCCCATCGTGGCCGAGTGGGCTGGGGACCTGGTCCACCTGAAGACCGCGGGTACTTCCTACCTGGTGGCCTTGGAGATCGTGGCCCGCGTTCATCCTCCCCTCTTCCGGGAAATCCTCGCCTTTGCCCGCGAGCGTTACCCCGTTGACCGGGCCACCTATCACGTCTCCGCGGATGTCTCCCGGGTTCCCCTTCCCGAAACCCTCCCCGACGAAGCCCTGCCCCAGGTGCTCCACGACTTTCACGGACGCCAGGTCCTCCATGTGACTTTCGGCTCGGTGCTCACCGCACGGGACGAGAAGGGGAGATTCCGCTTTCGCGAACGGCTGCTGGCCACCCTATGGGAAGCAGAGGAGGCATACAGCGCGGCGTTGGAGAGCCACTTCGACCAGCATCTGGCCCCCTTCGACCGCAGCGATTAAGCGTCGCCATCCCCTGTCCACGCGTGAACACACGCAAGCACATAAAGGAGGCGAAACCATGAAAGCCTTAGTCCTCAGTGCCCAATGGGATCCCCGTCCGGATTATCGCGTGTCCGAATGGGAAAAAGCCACGGGAAAGGTCATCACCGGGAGCAGCGTGTGGCGCTATCCCAAGTTGGAAGTCAAGGAGTGGCCCGACCCCCAGGTCGGTCCCGATGATGTGCTCATCGAGGTGAAGGCCGTGGGCATCTGCGGTTCGGATATGCACTTCTACGAGACGGATGAGGAGGGGTACATCCTCTACCCGGGACTCACCCGTTTCCCCGTCGTGTTGGGCCACGAGTTTTCCGGGCGCATCGTGGAGGTGGGGGAAAATGTGAAGGATCTGAAGCCGGGGGATCCGGTCACGTGTGAGGAGATGATCTGGTGTGGCCACTGTATCCCCTGCCGCAATGGGTTCCCCAATCACTGTGAGAACTTGGAGGAGATCGGGTTCACCGTTGACGGGGCCATGGCCAAGTACATTGCTATCGGCGCCAAATACTGTTGGAAGATCGACGGGATCCTGGAGCGGTTTGGCGAGGAGAAGGGATTTGAAGTCGCCGCGCTCACAGAACCCACATCCGTCTCCTACAACGCGATCTTCACCCGTGCGGGTGGCTTCAAGCCGGGAGCATATGTGGCCGTCTACGGGACCGGTCCCATTGGCTTGGCTGCGGTCGGTCTGGCCGAAGCCGCGGGCGCGGGCAAGATCGTGGCCTTTGAGGTTTCTGCCAAACGCCGGGAGCTGGCCAAGCAGGTAGGGGCAGACCACGTGTTCGACCCCACGGAAGTCACACCCCACGAGGTGTTGATGGACCTGAGCGACGGAGCCGGCTTCGACGTCCATGTGGAAGCCGCGGGTGTGCCCCACCTCACCGTGCCGGAGATGGAAAAAGCGCTGGCCATCAACGGCAAAATCGTCCAGATCGGCCGGGCCCCCAAGCGGGTGCCCATGTACCTGGAAACCCTTCAGGTGCGGCGGAGTCAGGTCTTCGGGGCCCAGGGGCATTCGGGACACCAGAACTTCCCCAATGTCATCCGCATGGTGGCCGCGGGGCGCCTGGACCTGAGCCCGATCATCACCGGACGTTATGCCCTGGACCACGCGCTGGAGGCCTTTGAACGACTTCGAGCTCGGGAGGACGGAAAGATCATCATCCACCCGGATTGGTAGTTGCCAGTCCTCGCCCACGCGGAGGAAGCGCGCCGTGTGCGTGGCGCGGTGGACCTCGCGCACCCGCCACGCACACAAACAGTCCTTTCCGGGGCCAAAGCCCGTGGTCCATCGAAGCTCTACCATGGCCCGGACGGCGGACATGGCGGGCCCGCCCCCTGTTCGCCCATCAGGGCCGTTTGACCAGAAACACCGTTCGCACACTTGCAAACAGGGGAGGATATCATGAGCGAGACGAGAAAAGCACCGGCAGGATGGTTGGCCACCCATACACCGGGCATCTTCTTCGAGGATAACCCGGTGGGACGGATGAAAAAGGAACTCTGGGAAGCGAGCGACGAGGAAATCGACCGCATCCTCGCGGAATACGGCATCCCCGCGCCGGTGGAGTGGGGGAAACCCGGTGCCTACATCCAAACCACCATCCGCCACCAACTCCTGGAGGAGCGGAAAAAGTGTGATTTCGTCATCATTCCGGTCGGGTGCACGGAAAACCACGGCCTGCACACGGTCAGCGCGGTGGACACCCTGTTCGTCAGCCAGATCGCGGAGGCGGTACGCCGCTACATGAAAGCGCGGCTGGACTTGCCGGTGGCTCTCAGCTTGCCCCCTTTGAACTTCGGGGCGCATCCCTATCACCATTACGGCATGCCCGGCACCGTACCGGTCCGGGAGAACATAGTCAAAGAAATGCTCATCGACGTCATGCTGGGCCTGTGGAATGACGGCTATCGGAAACAGCTTATCCTGAACAACCACGGACACTTGTGGGTATTGGAGTCCGCGGTCCAGGAATTCCAAAAGCGCTATCAACTGCCCGGTATTTTCCGTGTGCTGGATTGGCACCGCGCGGTGCGGGAATTTTTCTACACGAAAGAACGAGGGGGCGTGTGGAACACGGACTTTGTGCACGCGGAGGAAGCGGAAACGTCCCTCATGCTCCTCCTGAACCCGGAAATGGTGGACATGGACTACGCGGTGAACACCCAAGGAAAGGGGTACCTACCGGAGGGACACTTTGACAAGTCGGTGGATCCGTATCGCCGGCCCAGCCGCTGGTCCGAAGGGGAAGGGCACTTTGCCATTGAGCTCGCGGCCACGCCGGAGGGAGTGGTGGGCCACGCGGCCGACGCGGAGGCGTGGAAGGCCAAACGGCCCTTGGCCGCGATCCTGCGCTATCTCACCCTCTTTATCCAAGACGTGATGGAAGCCTTCCCCGCGGGTCACCTGCCGCCGGTGGAGGAGGTGACCTTGCGCACCGAAGAGGAGTTGGCGCCGTTCCTCAAAGAACCCATGAGCGAGGGCTGGCGGCCGGTGTACGCGTTGCCGGCCATCGGACAAAGGGGGTAGACGCGTCGGCCTGGAAGGGGATGAGGAAGTCCCGCTTGGTGCTACCCCGTCCAGCCGCGTCCATGGTCCAAGGAGAAGGCACACCATGAGGCACTTTCCACTTGCTATCGTTGTGTCGGCCCAACCGGCTTCCTTTGAGGCGGCCACGTTCAAGGGGGATGTGCGGGAAAATCTGGCATACGTGGCCCGTTTGGGATACGACGGGGCCGAGTTGGCCATCCGCGATCCCCGGGAAATTGACGTGGACAGATTGGCCCGGTGGGTGGAGAAATGGGGGTTGCGGGTTCCGGCCATCGGTACGGGCCAAGCCTGGGGGGAGGAAGGCTTGTCCTTCACGGATCCGGATCCGGCCGTGCGCCAGGCGGCCGTAGAACGGGTGATTGCCCACATCCCCGTAGCCCGGCGATTTGATGCGGTCATCATCATTGGGCTCCTACGGGGGGTGATAAGGCCTGGCGTCTCTCGGAAGCAGGCCATGGGTTGGTTGGTGGAGGCTTTGCAAACGTGTGCAAACGCGGCTGCGCCCCATCGCGTGCGCTTGGCCCTGGAACCCATCAACCGCTATGAGACATCCCTCATCAACACCGTGGACGAGGGTCTGGCGCTCATCAGGGAGGTCGATGCCCCGAACCTGGGCCTGTTGTTGGACACCTTCCACATGAACATCGAAGAGCCTTCCATTGAAGAGAGCATACGTCGGGCCGGACCGCACATTTTTCACTTCCACGTGGCCGATTCCAACCGCCGGTACCCCGGTGCGGGCCACCTGGATTTCCCTCGTATCCTGAGCGTCCTGGCTGAAACAGGATACGATGGCTTCCTTTCCGGGGAATTCCTCCCCTACCCCGACGCGGCGACAGCCGCCCAAAGGGCCATAGAGTACCTCCGGAAGATATCGGGCTAGGAGTTTCTGTGTGCGAGGCGAGCAAAGCGCGCCCGCCTCGCACACGTTCTTCCCCTCGCAACCAAGCGTGCCCCCGAGCTCCTTCTCCCTCGTTACTCGTTCATCCGTCCCCCTTCCAACCTTTGGGTCGCGGCCGAGATGTAGTAAAATGGGTGGGATCAGGTACGGAGTATTCTGTCGGGCCATCAGCCTGACGCCATTTGAGGAGGGGGATATGGCCTTTCGGGAGCAACGGGATATCGGTCAATCTTTTCTGGAATACGCCATTATGCTTGTCCTCATCGCGGTCATTGTCGTCGCTATCCTGCTGATCGTGGGGGACGATGTGCGCATTTTCGTGCGCGACCTCCTCCAAACATGGTTTCCCCCATCTCCCTAAGGGAGGCACCGGGTGGACATCTCCTTTGCACCGCGCACAAAGGCGACAGCCTTGGCCAAACGGCACGCGCCTCTTCTTGTATTCGGTCGAGATGGGGAGGGCCGGGGGGAGAACTTTTACCCCATGGACGCGGAGGTGTATATTCGTAGCTGCACCCTTTACGCTCCAGGGCCACGGCGCATTATCGTCCGGGGTCGACTCACGCCCGAGCACCTATTGCACATTCCGGCAGAGAACACCTCCGAGTTGTACATGACCTTCGCCGCGGAACGCCTCATGCCCGAGCACGTGAGCATTACCCCCCTACGAAAGAGGCGCGGGGGATGGAGCGACCTGTGGGACAACCTCCAGGACCGGCTATTCGACCTCGCCGCGCGGAGTGTCCTCCCCGCGGTGGAGTTCTTGTCCCCCCAACGGCTGCCCGGGTTCGTGTGGGAAACAGCCCTACGCCGGTATCGACCGTATGACATCCGGCACGCGCATGCACCGTCGCCCGTCCTTTACTACGCGGTCCAGGTCCACGAACCTTACTGGGTTCTTCACTATTGGTTCTTCTACGCGTTCAACGATTGGGCCAGCGGACATGGCGGACATAACGACCACGAGGGGGATTGGGAGAGCATCCACCTGTTCCTGGAACCACAGGAACCCCACCGAGTGGAATGGCTGGCCTACGCGGCTCACGGCCTCGCCGACAAGGAGCATGTCCACAGCGGGGACGTGGAATGGTTCGGCCCGCACCCGATTGTCTACGTGGGCACGGGCACCCATGCGTCCTACTTCCGACCCGGCGTCTACCGGTGGAAGGACTGGGCCACGGGCGAAGGGGGCGTTGCCGTGGGCCCACCGGGAAGTCAACTGTACAACTGGCCGCGGATACCGCAACATCAACGCCCGCGGCTCTACCGCACCTGGCGCCTGGTCCCATTGGACGAAATGGCGTGGGCGTGGCATTATCGGGGATTTTGGGGGACCCATTACAAGTACCGATGGCTCAGTGCCCTCTTCCCCGTGCTGCAGGGGATAAACGGGCCCGGAGGGCCTATCTGGCAAGCGGGACGTGACCGCCTGCGTCCCCAATGGGAGGATCCCGTACGGTGGGCCCGTCTGCCCCGGTGATGGCTTGACGTGCCGAACGGGACATTGAAACCACACGACCGGGGACTGTCGTCCACCACTGTAGACGTGGAGGGAAGCCCGAATCGGTCCCAATGGACCGATATCGTCATGTGCGATTTGCAATCGTAAGACAGGCTGGCCTGCATTGCACGAGGCTCGGCCTATCAGGACGGACTTTACAAACTGGACTTTGGACAAAACAAGCCGCCACGTTTTGTCCAAAGTCCAATGACAAAAAAGAGGAGGAAGGGACAACAATGGTTCTACACACACCCGCGCGGGGCACGCGCGTGATCCTGTGGTTCATCCTTATTGTGGCCCTGATCGCCCTACCTGCATGGGCCCAGGAAGGAAAATCTCTCATCACCGCACCGAAAAACAACGAAACCGTTCGGGGGGAAGTGCGCATTACCGGCACAGCTGTGCATCCCCAATTCCAACGCTACGAACTCTACTACGCGCCTTGGCCGCCGCCGAAGACCGACCGGGGGTGGATACTCATCGGAGAGGCCCACTACCAACAACAACCGAACGGGCTGCTAGGCCTGTGGGACACGCGCGGGATACCTGATGGCACATACGCGCTCAAACTGCGCGTGGTGAAGGTGGACGGTAATTACATCGACTCGCCCATCATCCGGGTCATCGTAGCCAACACCCAACCCACGCCTACCCCCACGCCTTTGCCGCCGCCAACTTCCCTGCCCACTCAAGCGCCCGTGAAAAAGGAAACCCCCACACCCGTGCCAACGCCTACCCCCGCGCTGGTAGCTCTGCCCGAAATCCCCACGCCGACGCCTGAGCCCACATCCACCCCGACACCACCGCCGGAAGTCGGCGGGGAAAAAGGGGAAAAACGGGGCGTCTTCTCCCAAATTGCGGAGATCTTCCAGCCGGAGGAGCTGAAAAAAGCTGCCTGGAAGGGCGGACGTTACACCCTTCTCATCTTTGGCCTATGGATCGCTTATGAGGTGATTAAACGTATAGTGATATGGTTCTGGGTGCGAACGAGATTTTGAGGATGACGCGGACAGCGCCATCCCGCCCCAGGCCAAAGCACGAACGGACCGCCATGAAAATCATCTTCGGACTCGGCAATCCGGGTCGAAAATACGAACGCACTCGACATAACATCGGCTTCCAGGTGTTGGACATCCTGGCCGAACGGTGGGGACGCACCTTTGCCCCCCACAAGTTCCGCGCGCTCGCGGCCCAAACGCGCATCGGGGACGAACCCGTCCTCCTGGTCAAACCACTGACGTACATGAACCTGAGCGGGGAAGCCGTCGGCCCCATTGTTCGGTTCTACAAAGTGCCCTTAGAGCACATTCTGGTCGTCTACGACGACATGGATCTCCCCTTGGGCACATTACGCCTACGCGCAAAGGGGGGCAGTGGCGGACACAAGGGGATCCGTTCCATCATCCAACATCTGCACAGCGAAGCGTTCCCCCGCCTTCGGGTGGGAATTGGAAGGCCGCCGGGACGCATGGATCCCGCGGATTTTGTGTTGAGCCCTTTCACGCCAGAGGAAGAAGAGACAATGGCCCTGGTCCGGGAAAAAGCCGCGGATGCGGTGGAACTCTGGCTGAGGGAAGGGACCGAAAAAGCCATGAACCGGGTAAACGCCAACGCTCTATGAACCAAGCTGTGACGACCGCGGTCCACTTGCGGACCCAGGAAGAGGACATCTTTCACCTGCGCGGGATGTTGCCCCTCCTGCAACACCATCCCGCGTTTCGCCGCGCGCTTGCCCGGCCCCCCCAGGCCGGGGAAATCCGCGCGCTTGGGGTTTTGAGCCACGCGCGCGCTTATGTCACCGCAAGCCTGGTGGAAGAGCAACAGCGTCCTGCCCTCCTCCTGGTGGGGACCGCCCGGCGGGCCCGGGACTTGGTGGATGCCCTGCGCGCGTGGTTGGGCGAAGAAGAGCGGGTACACCTCTTCGCGGACCCTGAACCCCTCCCCTACGAACGTATGGCCTGGAGCAGGACCACACGACGGGAGCGCCTGGCCGCGCTGGCCGCGCTTGCCCGCTGGCGTCGCGGACACCCGGCGCCCATCGTTGTCGCGTCCGTGCGTGCGGCCATGTGGAAAACCCTTCCGCCCAGGGAAATGCGCATCTCCGTGCGGGCCTACCGAGTGGGGGACACCATTTCCATGCAGGAATTAGCCCAACGCCTGGTGGAATTCGGCTACGCGGCCACCTCGGTCGTGGACACGCCGGGCACCTTCTCCCGTCGCGGGGGCATTCTCGACATCTTCCCCACCGGGTCCCGTTGGCCCATCCGGGTGGACTTTTTCGGCGATGAAATCGACAGTCTCCGCTACTTTGATCCGGAGACCCAACTCACCCTCCAACACATCCCCCGGCCCACGCGCCTGCTCCTCACCCCCGCGTCAGAAGCCATCATGCGGCACGCGACCCGAGCCGCCCGGCGCCTACAAGACCTGGACCTGAGCACCTGTCACGCGGCCCTGGCCCAGGCCATCCGGGAAGACATCGTCCAACTTGAGCAGGGACAAACCATCGCGCACAGCGAATACTACCTCCCCTACTTCTACTCAACGCCCGCGTCCCTGTTGGACCACCTGCCCTCGGGAGGACTCCTCCTGGTGGAAGACCCCCAGGAAGTCCGGGACACGTGGGAAGCGCTGGAGGAACAAGCCGAATCCGTGCGAGAAGACCTCCTCCTCACCCGAGAACTTCCGGCCAACCTGCGCCGCCCCTATTTCACGTGGGAAGAGATGCTGCCCAAACTCCAGGGGCGCGGGGCGTGGGTCCTGGCCGCGCGGGACTGGACAGGCCGGCCCGTGGAAGATGCCCCCCTCCAATCCACCTTTCAGGCGGCTCCCTACTTTGGGGGGAAAATCCGACACATCATCAAACACACCTTGGAAAAGCGCGGTCAAGGAGCCCACATCATCCTCGTCTCCCGACAAGCCCCGCGGCTGGCCGACCTTCTTACCGACGCGGGACACCCCACATCCCCCCAACGGGCCCTTTCGGCCCCACCCGCGACCGCGGGCATCACCGTCCTGCAAGGCATCCTGGGAGGCGGCTTCCTGTTCACGGAGGGGCTGCATCCTCCCATCCACCTGCTCACCGACGCGGAACTCTTTGGGCTCCGCAAAGTCGCCCGGCGCACGCCTCGTGTGCGCCCTACGTCTCCCGAAGCCTTCTTCTCCGACGTCAAACCCGGGGATTACGTGGTCCACATCGACCACGGCATCGGCATCTACCGGGGCCTGGTCACCATGAACGTGGACGGGGAACCGCGCGAGTACTTGCAAGTGGACTACGCGCAGGGGGACAAGCTCTACGTGCCCGTCTACCAGGCGGATCGCTTGGCCCGCTATGTGGGCCCCCAGGGGACCCCGCCCGTCCTCAACCGCCTGGGCACGGCCGACTGGGCCCTGGTCAAGCGTCGGGCCAAACGAGCCATCGCGGACATCGCCAAAGAGCTCCTCGAACTCTACGCGCTCCGGGAGACCGTGCAGGGACACGCGTTCAGTCCGGACAGCCCCTGGCAACAGGAACTGGAAGCCGCTTTCCCCTACGAGGAGACGGAAGACCAACTGCGCGCGGTGGAAGAAGTAAAGCGGGACATGGAGCGCCCGCGGCCCATGGACCGACTGGTGGTGGGAGATGTGGGTTTTGGGAAAACAGAAGTCGCGGTGCGGGCCGCGTTCAAGGCTGTCATGGACGGCAAACAGGTCGCGGTCCTCGTGCCCACCACCGTCCTCGCCCAACAACACTACCAGACGTTCCAAGAGCGGTTGGCCCCCTTCCCCGTCCACATCGCCATGCTCTCCCGCTTCCTCACCCGGTCCCAGCAGCAAAAAGTGCTGGAAGGACTGCGCGAGGGCCATGTGGACATCGTCATCGGCACCCATCGCCTCCTCTCCCGGGACGTGACGTTCAAGGATTTGGGGTTACTCATCATCGACGAAGAACAGCGCTTTGGCGTCACCCACAAGGAAAAACTCAAGCGTCTCCGAGCGAATGTGGACGTCCTCACCCTGACGGCCACCCCTATTCCGCGCACGTTGCACATGAGTCTGACGGGCATTCGGGACCTGAGCACCATCGATACACCGCCCGAAGAACGGTTGCCCGTGAAAACCACGGTCGCGGAGTACGACGAACACCTCATCCGCCAGGCCATTCTGCGGGAGCTGGACCGAGGCGGGCAGGTCTTCTTCGTTCACAACCGGGTTCAAGGCATCGAACAGGTGGCCGCACGCGTCCGCCGGATTGTCCCAGAAGCCCGAGTAGCCGTGGCCCACGGCCAGATGTCCGAGAGGGAGCTGGAACGCACCATGCTGGCTTTCAGCCGGGGGGAGATCGATGTCCTCGTCTCCACCACCATCATCGAGAGCGGCCTGGACATTCCCCGCGCGAACACCATCATCATCAACCGGGCCGACCAGTTCGGCCTGGCTCAGCTCTACCAACTGCGGGGGCGGGTGGGCCGCGGGGCAGTGAGGGCCTACGCATACCTCCTGTACGACAAGGGCAAACGCCTCTCGTACGAGGCACGGCGCCGTCTGGAAGCCATTTACGAGGCCTCGGAGCTGGGAGCGGGCTTCCGCATCGCGATGCAGGACCTGGAGCTGCGCGGCGCGGGGGAACTGCTGGGCGCACGGCAACACGGTCACATCGCGGCGGTGGGTTTTGACCTCTACGCGCGGCTCTTGGCCAAAGCCGTCCAGGAACTCAGGGAACAAGGCGACGTGGAGCTCCCCGACGCGCCGGGGCATTCCTCCACCGCGGAAGTGGATCCCCTGCCCCCCGCGGTGCAGATGGATCTGCCGGTGCAGGCCTACCTCCCGGCCGAGTACATCCCGGACGACGCACTGCGCCTCCAACTTTACCGGCGCATTGCCGCGGCTCACGAACTGGAGGAGGTGGACCTCCTCGCCCAAGAGCTCCAGGACCGCTTCGGCCCCCTGCCGGAGACCGTGCAAAATCTCCTCTTTGTCGTGCGCATGAAGATCCTGGCCCGGCACGCGGGCGTGGAACGCATCGCCCGGGAGGGGGATATGTTGGTCCTCTACGGACAAGCGCTGGAACATTTGGATCGCCGGATCGTCCAACAGGTGGAAGGGGAGAACGTGCGCGTGGGTCGACGGAACATCTACATCCAACAGGACGAACACTGGCCCACCCACTTGGAGCGGGTGTTGGAAGCACTCGCCCGGTGAAGAAGATAAGGAGCCGACCATGCGCCGATGGCGATTGTACTACCATGCGGTGTGGTACACGGAAGAAGGCGCCTCCCTCCTGGAGGGAGAGATAAAAGGCCTGGCCTACGAGGCCATCCGTCACGGGGCGGAACAGCTGGGGGCCACTGTCCTCGCGGTAGGCGGGACAAACAACCACGTCCATGTGGTCCTGATCATCCCGCCCCGGATCGCGGTGTCCGACTGCATTCACGAGCTCAAGCGGACCAGCCGTCACACGGTGAACCAGCACTTGGGGCTCCTGACCCGCCTCCGCTGGCAAAAGGGCTATGGCGTCTTCACCTTTGGTAAACGCTCCCTGGAATCCGTGATAGAATACGTCCAACACCAGGAAGAGCTCCACCGAAACGGGGAGATCAAGGACTATTACGAACGGGTAGACGATGGGACATAAGGGCAGGCGCGAGCACAGCGTGTACAAAATGGGGATCTGGGTCCTCATGGGCTTGGCGTATGCCTACTTCCTCCACCGACTGGATGCCCAATCCCTGTGGTATGACGAAGCCGTGAGTGCTCGCCTGGCTTCCATGTCCCTCCCCGCCCTCCTGCGCTGGACAGCCCATGACATTCAACCCCCCCTGTATTACATCCTCCTCCACGGGTGGACCCACCTGGTCGGGCGGGGGGAGTGGATGCTCCGGTATCTCTCCCTCTGGTGGGGTGTGCTCACCCTGCCCCTGGTGTACGTGCTCGGCCGTCGGTTGAGCGGACGGCCGGGGCCGGCCCTGCGGACACTGGTTCTCTGGAGCTGGGCGCCCTGGCTTCTCTATTACAGTCAGGAAACCCGCATGTACACCTTGCTCCTCTTCTGGAGCTTGGCCTGGGTCTACGCGATCCTGCGCTACAAGGGACAGTGGGGGGAAGCGGTGCTCGCAGGCGGCCTCTTCCTGGCCGGGCTCTACACCCACTACTTTTTCGCCTTTCTGCTCCCACCTCTCCTCCTCTGGCATGGGTTTGTTGCCCGGTCTTGGAAGTCCTTCCGCCGCCTGTGGAGCACGATTTTGGGCATGGCAGCCCTGGGCTATGGGGTGTGGTTGCCCTTCGCCCTCCAGCGCTACCGGGTCGATGCGTCCTACTGGCAGGGCGCCCTGAAGCTGGGGGAAGCCATCCGCCATTGGTGGCTCCACATGACATTGGGCGCTCCGGAGATGTTCCTGGAACCGGAGGCTCTCCGGTGGGCCCTGTTGTTCGTGTTCGGCACAGGTCTGGCTGTGATACTCCACATCCTGACCGCGCGGCGAAGCAGGCGCTGGTCGCACGTGTCGTTGCTCCTCCTCTGGTGGCTCTTGCCCGTAGGGGCCATCCTCCTCCTCACGTTTCGGATGCCCAAGTTCCACCCCCGCTATGTGATGATCGCGTATCCGGCCTGGATTCTGCTGGCCGGGACCGTGTCCCTCACCCGGAGGGAGCAATCGCGGTGGCTCCGAGCAGGGTATGGGCTTTTCCTCCTCACCCTCATCGGATGGCTGGGGCTTTTCCTCCACGCGGGGTGGAACTGGTTCACGGACCCCGCGTTCACCAAACCGGACTTCCGAGGGGCGCTCCATCACGTGCGCGAGCAGTGGGGAAAAGGGGATATCTTGGTGCTCGTCTCCGGCCACATGAGCCCGGTGGTGGAGTATTACGCGGGGGATCTCCCCTATGTGCGCTTGCCCGACGTGGATGTGTTGGATGTGAATCAGGTGTTGGATTTCAATATCGCGCCGACGTTGGAGAAGGCCCTGCAGGGGAAGCAAGGCGCTTGGCTCCTCCTGTGGCAGGATGAAGTGGTGGACCCCATGGGGATTGTCCCCTTCCTCCTGGGACAGGCCGGGGAGGAAGATCCCTCGCGGGGAAGGGCTTTCTGGCACGTGCGCGTCCGCTACTACCGACTGAACCCTGCCCGTCCCATCCCCCACACGCCGCCCCTGACCCACCCTGTCCACGCGAACCTGGCCAACCGGGTGGAGTTCCTGGGACTCTATCAGGAGGAAACAGGCCCGCTCTACCTTTTCTTCCGCGCGCTCCAACGCGTGTCCACAGACGCCCAACTGCACCTGGAGGTGTGGGACGAGGAGGACCATGTGTGGGGGGAGCGGGATGTCCGGGCCGGGCCGTACATGTACCCTTCATTCCGCTGGAAGCCGGGCCAAATTGTCATGGCCCGTTATCCGTTCCCCGCGGTGAAGGGGACACCCCCGGGCTTGTACACGCTCCGCGTCCGGTTGTACGACGCGACCACACCGGAAGGGTGGGATGTGTTGGATGCCCAGGGGCGGCCGCGGGCCAAGGATGTGGTGATTCCCGGGGTGAAGTGGTCCCGTTTGGAGCCGGCCAACGTGCCCTTCCCTCCCCTTCCGCCGGTTATCACGCCCCGGCACACGTTCACCCGCACCCTGACCCTGCCGGAAGTACGCTGGGGACCCGAAGGCGTCCGCGGTTGGCCCCCTCCCCCCTGGCAACCGGGCCAACCGATCCACCTGCAGATCCGATGGTGTGGTCCGAAAGCACCTTCTCCGGGCACTCAAGTGCCCTTGCACATGCGCGGTGCCAACAGGGTGGAACCCCTGGGCACGCGGCGCCTCCTGCCGGATGACGCGTCCATTGCCGAGTGGCCTTCCCACGGCTGTTTCTTCTCCCAATGGAGAACACGTGTGCCCCCGCACACGCGGCCCGGCGTGTGGACCTGGCAGGTGGTCCTGGGAGGAGAGGAATTCGACCTGTTCCAGGGAGAGGTGGTCAGCAGTACCCGGCGGTTCACCCCACCTCCTGTGGATATCCCCGTGGACGCGGAGTTCGGCGGGGCCATTCGCCTGGTAGGCGTGGATGTCCCGCTGGACCGCATTCATCCCGCCGCGCGGGTGCCCATCACCGTTACCTGGCAGGCTGTGAAGCCGGTGGACCGCTCCTACACGACTTTTGTGCACATAGTGGATGCCGCAGGACAGGTGATAGCCCAGGAGGACCACATTCCCGGCAGGGGCGCGGCCCCCTCGGATGGTTGGCTGCCGGGAGAGGTGATTGTCGACCGCTTTGAGGTGACCCTGCCGGAGGAGTTTTCCCCGCCCCTGTGGCTGGAAGTGGGCCTTTATGACGCGCTGAAACCGAACATGCCTCGCGTCCCTCTCACCCGGGGGGAAGGCATCGCCAACGCGGTCCGCATTCCGCTGGAGATGGAAAAGTGAGCATGGCAGAGCCCACGCGTCCCGGACGATTGCGCGATTTGGATGTGACCCGCGACCTGGGCCCGGTGGCCGATCTGCTGGAGCAGGCCTTTGCCGGCGATCTGGACGAGTACGGACGCCGGGTTATCCGGGAGATGCGATCGTACCACCGGCTGGCCCCTATCCTGGGGACGGGGTTGCGCGTGATGCTGGGATGGGGACATTCGTTCACTGCCGTGGTGTGGGAGGTGGATGGCCGCGTTGTGGGGCACGCGATGGCCGTCCGGTCCTGGAGCGATACGTCCCGCTGGCAGGTGGCGAACGTGGCTGTGGACGCGTCCTTCCGCGGACGAGGCATCGGGCGGGCGCTGATGGTGGGGTTGCTGGAACGCTTGCAAGCCTTCGCCCCCGAGTGGATTGTCCTCCAGGTGCGCGAGGAGAACCAGGTAGCCCGCCATCTGTACGAGAGTCTGGGGTTCCACACGCTCTGTGGGGAAATCCACTGGTACCGGGAAGCAACCCAGCCCCTCTTGCCCGCTTCGCCCCCCGCCCTTTCCCTGCGGCCCCTGCGCTTTTACCGGCTCTCCGCGCTGCACAGGCTGCTGGACCGCAGTTTCACCCCCGAGGGGCTGTGGTGGTGGATGGTACGCTACCCTCGCCCCAGGCGGAGTTTCGCAGAGAGTTTGAAGAGGTTGGTCGGCCTGTGGGTGGAGGAGCGGTGGGGATATTGGGAGGAAGGACGACTCCTCGCGGTTGTGGGGCTGCGCGGGGATCGGAGTCAGCAGAAAGGGGAATGGATCGTACGGGTGGACCGAAGCCGTTGGGGGCAATGGGAGCCGGAGCTCATCCGTTGGGCCCTGATCCGCTCCCGCCAATTGGGGCTGCTACAATTGCGCACAGTGACGGAAATGGGGTACGATGCACTCAATCAAACCTTGGCCCAGGAGGGCTTTCGTCCACGCCATCGCCTGCTGAACATGCGGTTGAGGGGAAAGATGGACGAAGGGGACATCATGCGCAAGGCGTGAGATCCGTCTTCCACGGCGCGGACGGGCCGCCGCTGTTCCCCACTTTGCGCATCCCTTATGACGGATGACGCATACGCTACTATTAACCAGGAGGCCGACATGGAGACATCCTATTTGTACCGAGAGATTTTCGCTCAACCTCAGGTGCTGACAACCCTGTACCTGGAGGAAAATGAGCATATCCGCGATATTGCGGCCCAACTACGGAAGCAGGACATCCGCTACGTGGTTATTGCCGCCCGGGGGAGCAGCGATAACGCGGCCCTTTACGGGAAATACCTCTTCGGCACCACCACGCGCTGGCCGGTAGCCCTGGCAACGCCTTCCCTCCACACCTTGTACAAAACGCCGCCCCGCCTGGACGGGGCTTTGGTCATCGGGATCTCCCAATCCGGGAAGTCCACGGATATCGTGCAGGTCGTGCAGGACGCGCGCGAACAGGGGGTGCCCACCTTGGCCATCACCAACGATCCCACATCTCCCCTGGCCCAAACCGCGGAGCACACCATTGCCCTCCACGCGGGAGAGGAGAGGAGCATTGCCGCGACAAAGACGTACACCGCCCAGCTGATGGCTTTGGCCCTCCTCGCGGCCCACTGGGCGGAGGACAAGGTCCTGCTCCAGGAACTGCAGGATGTTCCGGCCGCGGTCAGTCAAACGTTGAGCCTCGCGACCCACATTTCCCGCATCGCGGAGCGCTACCGGTACATGGAGGCCTGTGTGGTCATCGGTCGGGGCTACAATTACGCCACGGCCTATGAGATCGCGCTGAAGTTGAAGGAACTGACCTATGTGGTCGCGGAACCGTACTCCTCGGCAGACTTCCAGCATGGCCCTATTGCCATGGTCGCGAACGGGTTCCCGGTCCTCCTGGTCGCGCCGCGAGGGGAAGTACACGCGGAGATCCACAAACAGGCTCAAGCCCTGAAAGCGAAAGGCGCGGAGCTCCTGGTCATCTCCGATGTCCCGGAAACCCTGGCCCTGGCCCGCATCCCCTTGCAACTGCCCACCTCCCTACCCGAGCGAGTTTCCCCCTTCATCACCGTCATCCCCGGCCAACTCTTTGCCTATTACCTGACACTGGCCAAGGACTACGATCCGGACCATCCTCGGGGCCTGACAAAGGTAACCCAAACACGATGACCTGAGCGATGGACACACTTCGCCCGCCCCCCACAAAAGGCACGGGGTGAGAACGCCGGCGTCCCGTCCGGGCGCGGGCCCGTCCGCGGCCCGGACGCTGCCCAGTTTTGTCGCCCCATCGGCACGGGGACATTCAACACGAAACCAGGGATTAGGCCAAAAAACGTAACATGAGGTAAACTTTCCCCAGGCAAATTCTGGATTTGCTGAAAATGTGTCTCAAGGGAGAGTGACTGTTTCGTGCACGTGACGGGCTGGCGCCTCCCGTCCGCTGCCGAGATGTTGTTTTTTCGGCCAAGCCATCCATTGTGACGGATACATTGGGAATCATGGACCACGCGAGTGCCTGTGCTAAAATCATCCTGTGCGGCGAGCACGCGGTAGTCTACACCCGGCCCGCGATCGCCGTCCCCATCCACGATCTGCGAGCCCACGCGACCTTCACCCCCCAGGCGGGCGGGGCCCTCCACGTCCACCTGGAAGATCTGGACGAACGGTGGGTTTGGTCCACCCACCTCCAGCACCCGTTGGCCGTGGTCATTTCCCACACCCTGGACACCCTGGGGCAGACCCCACCGTCCGGGATGTTGCAGGTCCGCTCGGACATCCCCATCGGCGGGGGATTGGGGAGCAGCGCGGCCGTGGCGACGGCCGTGGTGCGAGTGTTGGCCCAGGCCCTGCACCACCCCCTCCCTCCGGATGAGGTCGCGCGGTTGGTGTATGAGGGGGAAAAACTCTGGCACGGCACGCCCAGCGGCATTGATAACACGGTCATCGCCTATGAACAGCCCATCTGGTTCGTCAAGGGCGCTCCGCCGGAGCCCTTTGAGTTGTCCCACCCCATCCCCTTGGTCATCGCGGACAGCGGTCAGGCCGCAGCCACCCGCGATGTGGTGGCTTATGTGCGTCAACAGTGGGAGGCCCAAAAAGCGCGGTACGAAGCGCTCTTCGACGCGATCGGCCACGTTGTGCACCGGGCCCGGGACGCGCTCGTCCGCGCGGATTGGCCGGAATTGGGCGCACTTCTCAACGAAAATCACTACCTCCTGGAACAGATGGGCGTCTCATCCCCCCAACTTGACGCGCTGGTCCAGGCCGCGAGGGAAGCCGGGGCCTGGGGCGCCAAACTGGCCGGCGCGGGCTGGGGAGGCAATGTCATCGCCCTTGCCCCTCCCTCCCGGGCCGGGGAGATCGTCCACGCCCTCCGACGCGCGGGGGCCCAGCACGTCTACACGACAGGTGTAACACCATGAGCACACCATCCGCGATTGTTGTGGACACCAGCGTATTCGTCAACCCGGATACCCGCCATCTGTTGGGTGAGAGCGTGGATGACGCGATCCGCGCGTTCATCCAGCGGACGCAACAGCGCGGTGTCCGCGTGTACATTCCCGTCTCCATTTTCAACGAACTGCGCCACTTTGCCTCCCCGGAGACCATGGCTCTTCTCCGGGCCCACGCGATTGTGCGTGCCCCCGACCTCTTTGCCCTCCAGGTTCCGGCCGCGGTGCTCCACTTCTTCATCCGAGATGTACGCCAACGCATTGACCGAGGACTCCGGGTGGCAGAACAGGCGGCCCGCGCGGAGAGCAGTGATGAGACCATCCGCAAGTTGCGAGAAAAATACCGGGAAGCCCTCCGGTCCGGCATTGTGGACAGTGTGGAGGACTTGGACGTAGTCCTGCTGGCCAAAGAGGTGAACGCAGCCATCCTCAGCGCGGACATGGGCATTCGCAACATGGCCGAAACCCTGGGGATCGAGGTCTTCTCCATGTCCGACTTCCTCCTCACTCTGGAGCAGCAAAAGGAAGATACCCCATGATCTCGGAAAATAACGTGGTGGAACAACGCACATTCGAATCCATTCGCTACTACCGCATCAGCGATGACACGCCCTCCCACCCTCGGGGGACCGTCATCTTTCCCGATGCGGTGGACCAGTCCGGACACATTTTCACCGTCTGGGGATTCCCACGCATCAAACGCGTTTACGTGTTGGAGCGGGGGCTTCGGCGTTTTTTCAAGGAACGGCCCTTTTTCCTGGAGGAGAAGCTGGACGGATACAATGTGCGCCTGGTGTGGGTGAACCGACGCGTCCTGGCCCTCACCCGAGGGGGCTTTGTCTGCCCTTATACCACGGAATGGGCCCAAATCTGGGCAGAATCCATGGGGCTCGTCGAGTTCTTCCAAGATCACCCGGACCACGTGCTGTGCGGCGAGGCATTGGGGGATAGCCCTTACAACCCCCAACGCCCTCTCGACCTCCCCCCGGGGCTGCACTTCTTCCTCTTCGAAATCAGCCTCCCGGACGGGCATCGGGTGCCTCCGGAGCAGAAGTACGAGCTCGCGGCCCGCTACGCCATCCCCACCGTCCCCCAGCTGGGGAAGTTCACCGTCCAGGAGCTGCCCGCCATCAAGGAGCTCCTGCTCGAGATCAACAACCGGGGAGGCGAGGGCATTGTCGCCAAAGGAGAGCAGGGGGAACGAATGGTCAAGTACGTCACCGCGGCGTCGGATCTGGAGGATATCCGCGATCACCTGCCCATCCTCTTTGACCTGGACAGCGGTTATTTCACCAATCGGCTGCTGCGCACAACGTTGTTCGTCCAAGAGCTCGGGTTGGATGAAGAGGAATACGCCCAACGCATCGGTCGGGCTATGTTGGAAGGGTGGAGCGTGCTGCGGAATTACAGAGAATCCGCCGAGGAATACCGCATCCTCGTGCGCAACATCAACACGTGGAAGGCTCTACAGGAGTTGTTGGGCACACGGGTGCAGGTGGAAGAACTCTACACCAGGCCCGTGGTCGTCCACGGCCGTCCTTTTGTCATGGTGGGGTTCAAGCGCGTTTTCCGCAAGAGCACAAAACGCTTCCGTATGATACTCAAGGGGTATGGTCACTATGACTGAAAAAGAGGAACAATGGCGACTGTTCTGGGCCATCCCACTGCCCAAGCCCATCCACACCCAGATTGAACACCTCCAAAAGGAGTTGATCCGTCAGGTGCCGGGCGGCAGCGTGCGTTGGGTTCCCGCGAACAACGTGCACGTCACGTTGGCCTTCCTGGGCGACTGGTATCGCTCCCGAATTCCTCCCATGGTGGAGGAGGTGACCCAAGCCCTGGAGGGGATTCCTCCCTTTGATGTGGAGATCGCGGCGGCAGGCGTGTTTCCCAACTACCGCCGCCCACGGGTCATTTGGCTCGGCATCGGAGGGGATGTGGACGCGCTGCACCGAGTACAGGCCGCGGTGGCCCGCGCCCTGGTCATGCACGGGTGGAAACCGGAAAGACGGGGGTATTCCCCCCATCTGACCATCGGACGGGTGCGCAGGGGACAGGGCAATACGACCCTCGCGGCCATAGGACAGGCGGTCCAACGGCTCAAGGTCGACCCCTTTGGCCGCCACCAGGTGCGGGAGATCACCCTGTACCGCAGTGTGCTGAAACCTTCGGGCGCGGAGTACACACCTGTCGCCCGAGTAACGTTGCAATAAATGGGAAGATGCGCTAAGGTTCCCCTGAACCAGAAGAGAGCTCACGTCCCTATCTCGTGAGTTCCAGCGCTGATTGATGGACAAAACCCGGTAGCACTTTGGAGCGCACAGGGCGATAACGACCACCGCCGTTGGTCGGTCGTCGGTCGTCGGTCATCGCCCCACTTGCGCCCGGTCGCGCCCGCGCCAAGCAGTTCTCTCCGGGGAAGAAATCAACATCATATCCCAATGTGCCGGTCAATCAGCCGCGAACAAAAGGAGGTAAAAAGGGCATGACGGAACCGGAAATCTACGAACCCACTCCCCTGGCCCAACAATTGTCCTTGGACGAACAGATCCGCTATTTGATGCAGGGGTGCCAGTACGGGCCGGAAGGGGACCCCGACGCGGAACAGCTGAAACAACGCATGGAAGCAGAACTCCGGGAGCGCCTGGAAGAAGCGTACCGCACCCGACGTCCCCTACGCGTCTACTTGGGCGTAGACCCCCGCACTTCGGACTTGCACTTGGGACACATGGTGCCTATGCGCAAACTGCGCCAATTCCAGGAGCTGGGCCACACCGCGATTTTCCTCATCGGCTCCTTCACCAGTTTGGTGGGAGACCCGAGCGACAAGGATAAGGCCCGCCAGATCATGGATCTGGACACAGTCATGGCCAACGCGCGGACCTACACGGAACAGGCTTTCAAGATCCTGGACCCGGAGAAGACGGTCATTCGCTACAACCACGAATGGCTGGCCAAACTCACTTTCGAAGATCTCATTCACATCGCGTCCAACTTCACCGTGCAGCAATTCCTCGCGCGCGAACACTTCCGCAAGCGCTATGACAAGGGGGACGCGATCTTCTTGCACGAGTTCTTCTACCCGCTCATGCAGGGGTACGACGCAGTGGCCTTGCGAACGGATGTGCAGGTTGGGGGAACAGACCAGATTTTCAACATCGTGGTCGCGGGTCGAAAACTCCAGGAAGCTTTCGGACAACGTCCCCAGGTCGCGGTGATTGTACCTATCCTGCCCGGAACGGATGGGGTCATCAAGATGAGCAAGAGTCTGGGAAACCACATTCCCATCCTGGCCCCCCCGGAGGACATGTACGGTAAGGTGATGAGCCTGCCCGACCATGTGATGATCACATATTTCAAGTTGGTCACCCGCTACATGCCCGAACAAATCGAGCAGATTGAGCGGGATTTGCGAGAGGGACGACGGCACCCGAGGGATGTGAAGATGGAGCTGGCCCGGGAGATCGTCAGCATTTTCCACGGGGAGGACGCGGCCAAACGGGCAGAGGAGCACTTTGTGCGCGTTTTCCAGCAACGGGATTTGCCTGAGGACATGCCCGAATGGGAGGTCTCGCACCCCACGCGGATAGTGGACATCATCGCCGAAGCCGGGCTCACGAAGAGCAAGGGAGAAGCCCGCCGGCTCATCAAGCAGGGAGGCGTCCAGCTGGATGGGCAACGGGTGACGGACATCAACGCGGTCTTCACGCCCGATGGTAGGGAACATGTCCTGCGCGTGGGACGCCGACGGTTTTTGCGTTTGAAGGGAACCCCGAGCGGAGAAGGGTGAGAAATGGTGCTTGAGGATGTGAAGCTGGCAGTTTTCGACTTGGATGGGACCCTCAAACAGGCCCGTGATCCTTATGTGTACCTTCACCAACGCCTGGGAACGTTGGAGGCTTCCCGCCCCATCACCGAGAAGGGGATGAGTGGACAGCTCGCGTATGAGGAATGGCTCCGACAAGATGTGAGTTTGTGGAAAGGGGTTCCACGTCGGGTGTTGGAGGATCTTTTCCGCCAGAACCCATATCTGCCCGGTGCCCGGGAGGTCGTCCGGCTCCTGCAGGACGCGGGGGTGACGGTGGCCATCATCAGCTCCGGCCTCCTCTTGCACGCGGAGCTGGTGGCCGAGGAGTTGAACATTCCCATCGCCATCGGCAACGAGATCTTCTTCGAACCCAACGGGGGAGAATGGGTGGTAAGTGGCCAAGTGAAGGCCCATTGCCCGTACAACGGCAAAGGGGAGGTCCTGGCCGCGCTCCAAGCCGAATTGGGGGTCCCGCCGGAAGAGACGTTGACCGTGGGCGATAGCCGGGGAGACATTCCCATGTTCCAACGGGCTCGCTGGTCCGTGGCCGTCCAACCAAGCCACCCCACGGTAGCCCAAGCAGCCACGTGGGTCATCCCCCACGCCACGTTACACCCGCTCCGGGAATGGCTAGGAGTAACGATTGACGATTTAGGAGTAACGATTGACGATTAATGAGTAACGATTAAGGGGTTGGGTGGAGGGCGAGGTCGGCCGGGATGGGCGAAGAGCCTAACGCATAACGAGTAAGAGGGGCGGGAGGCCCATCGTGGACCGTGCGGGGCGATTCTCGGCCGGTCATG
>JAADDB010000044.1 GCA_013154135.1 Chloroflexota bacterium | reverse complement strand
CTGGGCTACCTGCGCCGGGAGCCGTACGCGCTGGCCGTGGTCGACCTGGCCCTGGCCAGTTCCCTGCACCCCCAGGAGAACCGAGATGGCTATCGGCTCCTGAGAAGCACCCGGGAAGCGGGCATCCCCACCCTGGTGGTCACGGGAATGGCCTCGCCGGAGGAGGTGGAGCAGGTCTACCGGGAAGGAGCCTTCGCGTGCGTGGAAAAGCAATCCTTCTCCCGCCGTGCGTTCGTACAACTGGTGGAAGAAGCGATACAGCAAGGGCACACATCGTTGGCCCTTCTCACCCCCCGTGAGCGGGAGGTGCTGGAGTTGTTGGCCCAGGGGTTGACGAACAAGGAGATCGCCCGTCAGCTGGTCATCTCCCCCAACACGGTCAAACGACACGTGCAGGCCATTTTCGACAAGCTCGGGGTGAAAACCCGAGCCGCCGCGGTCGCAAAGTGGACGCAAGGGGGAGGGATGGTTAACGATTAACGATTAATGAGTAACGATTAAGGGGGTTGGCTGAAGGGCGAGGTCGGCCGGGATGGGCGAAGAGCCTAACGCATAACGAGTAACGAGTAAGAGGGGCGGGAGGGCCCATCTCGGCTCGTTTGTAGCGATGCTCGGCCGGTCATGTACCCTATCAGAACCCCCGCAGGGGGCTTCCCTAAATTTAGCCCGGGGGTTCAGCCCCGGGCGACCGGGCATGACCACACATCGCGGTTCATGAACGGTAGGGGCGGGTCTGAGACCCGCCCCTACAGAGGCCAGGGACAGGGCGCGAGCCCGTCCGCACCCAAAGGGCCAGGGGGGCGCTCCCCGCCAGCATTTAGCCCCTTAATCAACGGAGGGAAAAGCCAGGGACATGCAAAAACAATTGGATCGCCTGTTAACTTCCGGCCTAGGCCGGGTATACACTGCTGCCGCGGTGCACATACGTCACCGCGGAGAAACAATATACGAACGCGTCGTAGGCCACCCCAACCCAGAAGCCTCCCCAACTCCCGCACGCATCGACACCCTCTTTGACCTCGCATCCCTGACCAAACTCTTCACCACCACCGCGTTTCTGACCCTGGTGGACGAAGGCATTATCTCGTTGACCACCCCCGTGGCCGACGTCCTCCCTGAATTCCAGGGCCTACGCCCCATCCGGCCCTACGAACATCCCCTAAACCCAGGCGAATGGGTTACCGTGGACCCGGACGGAGAAGTGGACGCGGGGACCATCACCTTCCACCACCTCCTCACCCACACCTCCGGCCTTCCCCCCTGGCATCCTCTCTACCGCCTCCCCACCGACCGCATACGCCCGACCGTTCTCCACACCTTCTTCTCCTACCAACCGGGAACCCATGTCCTCTACTCCGACGTGGGGCTCATCCTCCTCGGCTGGGCCGTGGAGGCCCTCACCGGGCTCCCCCTGGACCGGGCCATCCAGGAACGGGTGGCCGACCCCCTGGGGCTGACCACGCTGGCCTATCGTCCGGTGGGACGCACGCGCTTCCAGCCTAACATCGCGGCCACAGAGGTGTGCGCGTTCCGAGGACGCCGGATGTGGGGGGAAGTACACGACGAGAACGCGTGGGCCCTGGGCGGCATCGCGGGGCACGCGGGACTCTTCGCGACCGTGCGGGATGTGGCCGCGTTTGGCCAGGCTTGGCTGGACCGCCTAGGGGACCGGGGGACATTGCCCATCTCCGGACACCTGGCCCGACAAGCAGTCCGGGAACAGGCCCGAGAGAATGAGGTGCGCCGGGGATGGGGATGGGCGCTCCGGGCGCCGGTGCCGGAGGGCTTCACCTATCCCCTCGGCGAACAAGCCTTCGGCCACACGGGATTCACGGGCACATCCCTCTACATCGACCCGGAACGGGAGGTCGTCATCGCCGCGCTGACGAACCGGGTCTACTTCGGCCGGGATCCGCAAGGCATCACCGCCTGGCGTCGAGCACTCCACGAGGAGGTCAGCAAAGGACTATGATCGTCGTTGGACTTATGTCCGGCACTTCAGCCGACGGCACCGATGTGGCCGTTGTCCACATTGAGGGCGCGCCCCCGGACCTGCGTTGGCAGCTCATCCACTTCCTGACCGTGCCCCACCCGCCCGCGCTGCGCGAGGCAATTCTCCAAGCCATGCACCCTCAAACCGGCCGGGTGGATCTCCTCTGCCGGTTGGATGCCCTCCTGGGCGAACAGTTCGCCCAGGCCGCGTTGGAAGGCATTCGCGGCGCTCAACTGGACCCGAAAGACGTCCACCTCATCGGATCCCACGGCCAAACCGTCTGGCACGCGCCCACAGAGACCCCTCCGTCCACCCTTCAGTTGGGCAAAGCCGCGATCATCGCGGAACGCACGGGCATCCCCGTGGTCAGTGACTTCCGTTCTCGGGATATGGCCGCGGGCGGGCAGGGAGCGCCCCTGGTCGCCTATGTGGACCTCCTGCTCCTGCAGGATGAACACCGGCCGCGCGCGGCCCAGAACATCGGCGGCATCGGCAACGTCACCTTCATTCCCCCACGCGACCGGGCAGATCTGCCCCCATTGGCCTTTGACACCGGCCCGGGCAACGTGCTCATCGACCACCTGGTGAGCCGGGCCACGCGAGGACAAGCCACGTACGACCGGGATGGTCACCTCGCGGCGCGGGGTCGGGTGGATGAGGAGTTGTTGAGGGAACTCCTGGCCGAGCCGTACTACCGATTTCCCCCGCCGAAGACCACGGGCCGCGAACTCTTCACCGCAGAATACGCCCGGCGCATCTGGGAGAAGGGGCGGGCACGGGGACTTTCGGCCGAGGACATCATTGCCACGGTAACCGCGCTCACCGCACACAGCATCGCCCAAGCTTACCGGGATTTTCTCCCCGCGTTCCCGCAGGATGTGGTAGTGAGCGGAGGTGGAGCCAACAACCCGGTGCTCATGGCCATGCTCCGCGACCTGCTCGCCCCGGCCCGCGTCGTGCCTTCGGACGCGATGGGGCTACCGGTGGACGCGAAGGAGGCCATTGCCTTTGCCATCCTCGCGTACGAGACATGGCACGGTCGTCCGGGGAACTTGCCCGAGGCCACAGGCGCCCGAGCTCGGGTTGTGCTGGGGAGCATTACAATGGGGAGATGATGCGCGAGGAGAGCAACGGCGATGGACGACCGACCGAGGCCTGCGGAGCCTGCCCGTGGCCCAACCTACTCATGGCGTGTGTGTTCTTGGGGAACGTCGCGCAGCAGACGAATACCGTGGGGCAATGCGGGGGCAATGACGTGGAACTGTTCTTCCACCGCCTTGGGGCTACCGGGCATGTTCACGATAAGGGTGCGACCCCGAATGCCGGCCACTGCCCGGCTCAACATGGCATGAGGGGTCACCTGCAAACTGGCCGAACGCATGGCCTCCACCAGCCCGGGGGTTTCCCGTTCGATGACATCCCGGGTGGCCTCAGGCGTCACATCCCGGGGGGCAAACCCGGTGCCGCCCGTGGTCAAGACCAACGCCACATCCAGATCATCGGCCCATGAGCGGAGCACCTCCCGGATCTGCTCCCGCTCATCGGGCACCACCTGCTGGACCACCACATCCCAGCCCAACACCTCCCGCGCGAGGCGGGCCAGCAGCGGACCACTTCGGTCCTCTGCCTCTCCTCGGGAAACGCGATCGCTGATGGTGAGCACTCCGACGGTGAACATGGGTCTTAAACTTTGGACAACCTGCCCGGCTGACAAAACTCGGGACTACCTGGGCCGCGAGGGCCCGGCGTCCTCGCCCCGTGAAAAAGTTTTGCGTGGGTGGCAGGAAGGGGCTTCGCCCGGCTGCCGCCCACGCAAACCAATTCTCCCTGGATGTGTCAGCCGATCTGTGTGAGCTTTACCGTTTCGTGTACTGAGGCGCTTTGCGGGCTCGTTTGAGGCCGTACTTCTTGCGCTCCTTCACGCGAGGATCACGCGTGAGGAACCCGCCCCGGCGCATCACAGACCGAAATTCGGGATTGTATTCCACCAACGCGCGGGCAATGCCCAGACGGATAGCCCCAGCCTGGCCCGAAATGCCCCCCCCTTTCACCTGAACGGTGATGTAGAAGGCGCCTTCCAGGCCCACCACCTTCAAAGGCTCCATCAGGTGAATCCGATCCCGCTCCCTGGGGAAATACACCTCCAAGGGTTTGTCATTGACCAGGATCTGTCCGTCCTGCACGTCCGGGTAGATGCGCACACGCGCGGACGATTCCTTCCGCCGTCCAACGGCTTCAATGTAGCGTGCAGCTTCCTCCGTCATGCAACCTGCCTCCTTTAGTCACCCAAATCCAACGGCTTGGGATTCTGTGCCGCGTGGGGATGCGTGTCCGACGCGTACACCTTGAGCTTCTTCATCATCTTCCGTCCCAAACGGTTTTTGGGCAACATGCCCCGCACCGCGTGCTCGATAACCCGTTCGGGATGCTTGGCCAACTGTTCCCGCAGTGTGCGGGATTTGATGTGGCCCGGGCGATTGAAGTATTGCCAGTAGTACCGTTTCTGGTCCAGCTTATTGCCTGTGACCCGCACTTTGTGGGCGTTGATGACGATCACATAGTCCCCGCAGTCCATGTGCGGGCTGTAATAGGGCTTGTGCTTGCCCCTGAGTATGCGCGCGATTTCCGACGCCAACCGCCCGAGCGTCTTATTCGTCGCATCGACCACATACCACTCGCGCTTGATATCCTCAGGTTTCGGACTGTACGTGCGCATGAGTATAACTCCCCTTCTTCAAGAGATTGGACTTCGGGCCCCTTGGTTCCCTCATGAAAACAGTGTCCCAAGTCCACTCAACAAATCTTTTCCCTTCGCAATGAACCCAATGTATGTACCACAGAAAAGACTTATCTTCAACAGATTAATCGTTAATCGTTAATCGTTACTCGTTAGTACCGCACTCTCCACAAATGCAAGCCTCTCGGCTCGGCCGGGGGTGGGGACATGCTCCGGTCGTGGGCTGCCAGAGCAGCTTCAAAGTCCTCCGGTGTCCAGCGCCCTTCCCCCACCCAGAGCTGGGCCATCACCAACGTGCGCACCATACGGCGCAGAAATCCGTTCGCTTCAATGATGTACACCCACTCCTCGCCGTGTCGCTCCCAGCGGGAAGTGAACACCTCCCGCACGGTGGATTCCCCACTCGTCGGGTCGCCGAACGTCGCGAAATCGTGGGCCCCGACGATGAGGGACGCGACAGCCGCCAAGGCCGCCTCATCCAGCGGATGCGAGACGTGCAAACTGTACCGCAGGCGCAAGGGTGAGCGCACCGGCCGTTGGTGGATGAAGTACCGGTATTCCCGGCTCCGGGCCGAGTACCGGGGATGGAAATCCTCATCCACCTCTTCCAGGTCCTGCAGCGCGATGCTTTCGGGCAGAACCGCGTTCAGCGCCCGCCACAACTCCTCCGGCTCGCGAGGCCAGGGGGAGTGAAACGCGATGACCTGGCCTCGGGCGTGAACCCCCGTGTCCGTGCGACCGGCAGCCACCACGCGCGTGGACGCGGTGGTCACCCGCTCCAACGCCTCCTCCAGGGCCCCCTGGATGGTCGGCACATCGGGCTGGACCTGGAAGCCGAAGAAATCTGTGCCGTCGTATTCTACCGTTGCTCGAAAGTAACGCAAGGCGAACCGTTACTCCTCTACCAACTCAATGAGAACCAGCTCCGCGCCGTCCCCGCGGCGGAACTCGCCCAGGCGGAGGATACGGGTGTACCCGCCCTGGCGGTCCATGTACCGAGGGGCGATCTCCTGGAACAACTTACGGGCCACATCCTCATCGTACAACCGCGCGGACACCTGTCGTCGCATGTGGAGGAAGCGGTCCGGGTTCTGGATCCCCTTCTTCGCCATGGTGATGAGCTTCTCCGCTTCCCCGCGGATGAACTTCGCCTTGGCCTCCGTCGTCTTGATTCGCTCGTGGAGGAACAGCTGGGTGACCAGATTGCGCTTGAGCGCTTTCCGGTGGCCCATGCTGCGCCCCAACTTCTTGCCAGCCACTCGATGCCTCATGGTTCTCCTCGTCCTTCCTCCGTTCGAAGTGAAAATGCGGGTGGACGACCGTGTGCTACGGACTCGCCCACGCGCGCATGATAATAGCGTCTGTTACTCCTCGCTCCCCGGCTCTTCCACGTACCGTAGGAGATCCTTTTCGGCCAAACGCTCCTTGAGTTCTTCCAGGGACTTACGGCCGAAATTGCGGATGGAGAGGAGCTCATCCTCTCCGACGCGCAAACGTTCCAGCACCTCCCCCACTTTGGAGATGCCGGCCCGCTTCAGGCAGTTGTAGGACCGCACCGAAAGCCACAAGTCCTCTAACGGCATGTCATACACGTGCTGCGGGATAGTGGTCGTTGTCTCTTCCTCTTCCGCCTCCAGCATTTCGCTTTCCAACCCGGAAATAAGGGAGAAATGCTCCTGGAGAATCCGGGCCGCCTCGCGCAACGCCTCGTCCGGGGGGATACTCCCGTCCGTCCACACCTCGATGGTCAACCGGTCGTACACCCGATGGCCCAAGCGGGTGGGTTCCACGTGGTATGTGACCTTTGTCACCGGGCTGAACAGGGCATCGATGGGAATCACACCGATGGGGAGATCCTTCCGTTCCTCCGCGGGGGAATAGCCCCGCCCTTTGGAGACGGAGAACTCGATGCTCAAGTCCGCGTCGTCCGAGTCCACGGTGAACAGGTATTGGTCGGGGTTCATCACCTCCACCCCGGCTGGCGTCTGGATGTCCGCCGCGGTCACGGGGCCCGGACCCCGCACGTCCACGTGGACTTGCACGGGTTCCTCCCCATCCATGCGGAAGCGCAACCGCTTCACGTGGAGGATCAGCTCCGTGGTATCCTCCCGCACCCCGGGGATGGGGGAGAACTCGTGATGGATATCTGTAATCTGCATGGAAGTCACGGCGGCCCCTTCCAGGGAAGAGAGCAACACCCTCCGCAGCGCGTTCCCAATCGTTGTCCCAAAGCCATTCTCCAACGGTTCCAGGACAAACCGACCGTACTTCCGAGTTAAGGCTTCTGTCTCAACCTTGTGAGGTAACACCAAGTTCGTCAACGCTCCACCCTCCTCTCTACAGCCTGGTCCCGAGCCTGGTTCACTGCCGTGCCTGTCCGGGGGGACACATGCTCGAGAAGGAGTGTCCTTCTCGAGAGGTCATGTGTCCGATTACCGGCTGTAGTACTCAACAATCAGCTGCTCGTTGATCGGCAAATCGATGTGGTGCCGCTGCGGACGAGCTAACACACGCCCGGCCAAGTTGTCGATGTCCACTTCCAACCAATCGGGGACCTGGCGTTCGGCCATGATCTCCGCCCGATCGCGGAAGAACGCGCTCTTGCGGCTCTTCTCCCGTACCCGCACGATATCGCCCGGCTTCACCCGGTAGGAGGGGATATCCACCTTACGCCCGTTCACCTCGATATGTCCATGTCGGACGAGCTGGCGGGCCTGGGCACGGGAATCGGCAAAGCCCAACCGGTACACCACATTGTCCAAGCGGCTCTCCAGGATGCTCAGGAGCATGGTACCGGTCAACCCCTTCCGCCGAGATGCCTCCTTGAAGTAGTTGCGGAACTGTTGCTCCATCACCCCGTAAATGCGCTTTACCTTCTGCTTCTCCCGCAACTGGAGAGCGTAGTCCGATTGCTTCCGGCGGAAGCGGGTGGCCTGGCCGTGAATGCCGGGCGGATAGGGACGACGCTCGAACGCGCACTTGGGCGTGTAGCACCGCTCGCCCTTCAGATATAATTTCATGCCCTCACGCCGGCACAGCCGGCATACCGATCCTCGATACCTTCCCACAGGTTAAACCTCCTTGTGCAAACCACGTCTTGGGATTTAGACTCGTCGTTTCTTGGGAGGACGGCACCCATTGTGGGGAATGGGTGTGATGTCGCTGATGGACCGAACCAGCAGACCGGCCGCCTGGATGGTGCGGATGGCCGCCTCTCGGCCGGGGCCCGGCCCCTTCACGAACAGATCCACCTCGCGCATTTGGAAATCGTGCATCGCGCGCTGGGCCACCTGCTGTGCGGCCAACTGAGCCGCGTAGGGTGTGCTCTTGCGCGCGCCCTTGAATCCCACGGTGCCGCCACTCGCCCATGCCAAGGTGTTGCCGTTCGGATCGGTCACCGTGACAATGGTGTTGTTGAACGTGGATTGAATGTAAATCCGACCGCGCGGCACAACCTTCTTTTCTCGTCGCCGCGATGTCCGTCGTCGCCTTCGTGCCATGAAGCCCTCCCGTCAAAAATATGCCTGCTCCGGCTGAATGACTGCGTAACCGCTCACCAACAAAACGCGCGATGTCGTGGGACTTTCCCCACGACATCTCCCGCGTGTAGGATTTTACTTGCGCGGTGCTCGTTTCTTGCCCGGCACCGTCTTGCGCGGTCCCCGGCGCGTACGAGCGTTTGTCCGGGTTCGCTGTCCGCGCACCGGCAGGTTGCGCTTGTGACGCATCCCCCGATACGTGCCGATGTCAATCAACCGCTTGATGTTCATCTGCACCTCTCGGCGCAAATCCCCTTCTACCCGGTAATTGCGCTCAATGACTTCACGGAGCCGGGTAATTTCTTCCTCCGTCAGGTCCTTCACCCGCTTATCCGGGTCAATGCCCGTCTTCAGGATGATCTCATGGCTGCGAGAAAGCCCAATGCCGTAAATGTAGGTCAAGGCAATCTCCAGCCGTTTGTTCCTGGGCAGGTCCACTCCCGCAATGCGTGCCATACTGCCTCCTCACACTCGAGTTCGCGCGCTTTCCACGCGTGTCCTGGTTATCCTTGCCGCTGCTTGTGCCGAGGGTTCTCGCAGATTACCCGCACCACACCTCGTCGCCGCACGATCTTGCACTTCTCACAGCGTCGCTTGACCGAAGGTCGTACTTTCATGATAGCCATCCTCCTTCCTATGCCAACGGGCCCCTAGGGGTGCCCTCTGCTCTCCGGTGTCTCAGTCCTCCAACGTGGTCAGGATGTACGGTCCATCCTCGGTGACGGCCACCGTGTGCTCAAAGTGGGCCGAAAGGGACCCGTCCGCGGTGACCACGGTCCAGCCGTCGGACAGCGTGCGTGTTTGCCACGTGCCCACGTTGACCATGGGCTCCAGAGCCACGGTCATGCCCGGCACGAAGCGCCGTTTGCTGTCCGGGTGCATGGGATTCACGTAATTCAGCACCTCGGGGGGCTCGTGCATGGCCCGCCCGATGCCGTGCCCTGTGTACAGGCGCACCACAAAAAAGCCGTGCGATTCCACGTACTCCTGCACGGCCCGGGAATAGTCCATCAGACGCCGTCCCACGCGCACCTGTTCGATGCCCGCGAAGAGGGCTTCCCTGGTCACGGCCATGAGGCGGCGGGCCTCCTCGCTCACCTCGCCCACCGCGTACGTCCACGCGCTGTCCCCGTGATATCCCTTGTAAATGGCCCCCACATCCACACTGATGATATCCCCCTCCTTCAACACCCGGTCCTTCCGGGGGATACCGTGGACCAACTCCTCGTTCACCGACGCACAAATAGTGGCCGGGAATCCGTGATACCCCTTGAACGAGGGGATGGCCCCGTGCTTGCGGATGATGGATTCGGCCAGCGCGTCCAGCGCCGCGGTGGTCACTCCGGGGCGGATGGCCTCGCGCATGGCCTCATGCACTCGGGCCACGATGCGTCCGGCCTCGCGCATCAAAGCGATCTCGCGAGGCGTCTTCAACGTGACCACGCGTCTCGGTTTTCCACGTACCACAGTCATTTGGATAAACTCACTCGCGCGGGGAAAGCGCGCGTCCCCTTTCCGGTACCAGACGCACCGCTTTCACCAACGCATCATGGACTTCGTCAATGGACCGTTCTCCGTCGATTTCCACCAGAAGCCCTTGCCGCGCGTAATAGTGGAGCACCGGTTCTGTCTGCTCAAAATATACGCGCAGACGCTGGCGGGCGGTTTCAGGCCGGTCGTCCGGCCGTTGGTACAAGGGCCCGCCACACACGTCGCACACTCCTGGTTTTGACGGAGGCCTGAATTCTATATGATACACGGCCCCACAATTTCGACAAATCCAGCGCCCTGATAGGCGCCGCAGGAGGATTTCCTCCCGCACCTGGATGTTCGGCACAATGTGGATGCACCAGCCCAGCTCGGCCAAGCGCTCGTCCAGGGCCTTGGCCTGGGGCAAGGTGCGAGGAAAGCCATCCAACAACGCGCCCTTGGCACAATCGGGTTGGGATAGCCGGTCGATGACCAGGGCAATGGTCACATCATCGGGGACCAACTCGCCCCGTTCCATGTAGCCCTGGACCAACTTCCCCAAAGGCGTGCCCTTGTGCACATTCTCCCGGAAGAGATCCCCCGTCGCCACATGGGGAATCCCCAACTCCTGGGCCAGACGCTTGGCCTGTGTGCCCTTTCCCGCGCCCGGGGGGCCCATCAGGATGATGACCAGAGGTTGTGACGCCATTGGCACCCCTCCTCACTTCCCAAAACCACACTAGCGGATGAAGCCCTCGTAATGGCGCATGAGCAGCTGCGCCTCGATCTGCTTCATCGTGTCCAACACCACACCCACCACGATGAGGAGTCCAGCACTGGTGATGAGCATCACATTCGTCTCCGTGATGCCACGCACGAAGAAGGGCAACACCGCGACCAGTGCCAGGAAGAAGGCCCCCACAAAGGTGATGCGGGACATCACTTTGTTCAGGTACTCCTCTGTCCGCTTCCCCGGCCGGATGCCCGGGATAAACCCGCCCTGCCGCTGCAACGTCTCTGCCAGATTCTGCTGGCGGAAGATCACATCCGTGTAGAAGTAAGTGAACCCGACCACCAGCCAGAAGTACAGGAACCAGTAGAACCACCCCTTCGGGTCCAACGTGCGCTGGATGGAGAGTGCAATGTTCGCGATGAGCGGGTTGTTCACCTGCGCGAGATAGGAAGCCAGCGTCCCCGGGAAGAGGAGCAAACTCTGGGCGAAGATGATGGGAATCATGCCCGCCGCGTTCACCCGCAGGGGCACGTACGTGGCCTGACCACCGTACACCTTACGCCCACGCACCCGTCGCGCGTACTGGACGGGGATGCGCCGCTGCCCCTCCTGCACGAAGACAATGGCCGCGACCGTCACCACCGTGAGGATGAGGAAGACGATAACCCCCGTGTAATTCCCCGCCTGGATCATCTGCCCCAACCGGGTGGGGACCCGAGCCACAATGCCGCCGAAGATGATGATGGAGATCCCGTTCCCCACACCCTCCTCGGTGATGAGCTCACCCAGCCACATGGCGAAAATGGTCCCCGCGGTGAGCGCGGTGATGGTCGTCACCGTGGGCAACAAATTCGCGCCGCTGAAACCGAAATGGGGCAACACCCCGGCCCGGGCCAGCAAGGTGGACTGTCCCCACGCCTGCAGCGCGGCCAGGGGGACCGTCAGCAAATTCGTGTACAAGTTGATCTTCTGCTGCCCTTGTTCCCCCTCCTTGGCCAAGGCCTCCAACTTCGGGATGATGGGGACCAACAGCTGCATGATAATGGAGGCGGTGATGTAGGGGTACACGCCCATGGCCATCACCGAAAAATTGGCCAACGCGCCTCCGGAAAAGAGGTCCAACATCCCGATGAGAGGGTTGTTCTCGAACACCTGCTTCAGCACCCGCTGATCCACGCCGGGGACCGGAATATGAGCCACCAAGCGGTAGATGACCAAAATCCCCAACGTGAACAGGAGACGCCGCCGCAAGTCCGGCAGGCGAAAGGCATTGCGCATTGCTTCAATCATGAGAACACTCCGTCCCTTTTAATGCTTCTGCCCCCGTTTGATGCGCAACTTCGGCACGGGGAGGAGTTCCACCACACCGCCAGCCGCCTCGATCTTGGCCCGGGCGCTGCGGGACACGCGATGGACCCGCACCTTCAGCGGTCGGTCCACATCCCCGTCGCCCAGCAAGACCACCGGTCGCTTAGCCGAACGGATCAACCCGGCTTCGGCCAGGGCCTCCGGTGTCACCTCCGCGTCCGCGGGAAACCGATCGCGGAGATCTTTCAGGTTCACCGGCTGGTAGTAGATCTTGAAGATGTTCGTAAAACCCCGGATATAGGGTAACCGGCGCACCAGGGGCAACTGACCACCCTCGAAGTAGGGGCGCACACCCCCACCGCTGCGCGCGTTTTGGCCTTTGGTTCCTCGGCCGGCCGTCTTCCCCTGCCCGGCCGCGATGCCCCGTGCAACCCGCTTGCGCTTTCGGATGGCCCCCGGCGCGGGACGCAATTCATGCAACTTCATCGCCGACCTCCTCTACCTGTACCAAGTGAGCAACCTTCTCCACCATACCCAGAATGGACGGTGTTGCCACGTGGACCACCTGTTGTCCCAGGCGGTGCAACCCCAACGCGCGCAACGTCGCCTTCTGGTCCTTGCCGTAGCCTATCGCACTTTTCACGTAGGTGATGCGAATGCGTTTCTGTGTATCACTCCCCTTGCTCATGGCTCTTCCTCTTCTTCCGTGTCCAGAAGGGTTGGACCCGCTCCTTGGGCACACCCCGCACTCGGGCCACCTCCTCCGGATCTTGTAATTCCTTCAAGGCCAGGTACGCGGCCTGGGTGACGTTCGCGGCGTTATTGCTGCCCAAGGACTTGGTGAGAATGTCCTTAATGCCGGCAGCTTCCAGCACTGCGCGCACACCACCTGCCGCGATCACCCCGGTCCCAGGAGACGCGGGCTTCAACAGCAACTTGGCCGCGCCGAATTTCTTGATGATGGGGTGGGGAATGGTGGTTCCCACAATGGGCACCCGGATCATGTTCCGCTTGGCCCGGGTGACCCCTTTGCGGATGGCCGCGGGCACCTCATTGGCCTTACCGATGCCCACACCCACGCGGCCTTGCTTATCCCCTACCACCACGACCGCTCGGAATCCAAAGCGTCGGCCACCTTTCACCACCTTTGCCGTGCGGATGATCTGCACCACCCGCTCTTCCAGCTCAACGGCTTCCTCTTCTACCGTGTTTCGCTTGTTGAGAGCCATGCGTCCTCCCCTTCCTTAGAAATCCAACCCGGCTTCGCGCGACGCGTCGGCCAGCGCCTTCACCCGACCGTGGTACTTGTACCCACCCCGGTCGAACACCACCTGCTTGATGCCCTTTTCCAGCGCGCGCTCGGCCAACAACTGCCCCACCAGGCGGGCCTGTTCAGTCTTGCTCAGCCCCTTCACCTTCTCCCGGAGGGCCCGGTCAATGGTCGAAGCCGAAACCAGTGTGATCCCGTGAACATCGTCGATGATCTGCGCGTATATGTGCGTCAAGCTCCGGAACACGTTCAGACGGGGGCGATCCGGCGTGCCGAACACCGTCTTGCGCACCCGCTTGTGCCGCCGTTTCCGGGCCTCATTGCGGCTTATCCGTGCCATACCCAATCCTCCTCATTCACCGTAATACCCCGTCCTCCGGGATTACTTGCGACCGGCTTTACCCGCCTTCTGTCGCACGTGCTCACCCCGATAGCGAATGCCCTTGCCGTGGTAGGGTTCAGGCGGACGCACCCGACGGATGCGGGCCGCGATCTCCCCTACCAACTCCTTGTCGATCCCTTGCACCGCGATGCGCGTCACACCCGTGGGCAAACGCTCCGCGCTGAAGGTGATCCCCGGAGGCGGATCAAACGTCACCGGGTGGGAGTAGCCCACGTTGAGGACCAACTTCCCGCCCTGGACTTCCGCGCGATATCCCACGCCGTGCACCTCCAACTCCTTGGTGAACCCCTGGTGCACACCGTGTACCATGTTGGCCAACAGGGCCCGTGTCAGACCGTGAAAAGCCCGATGATGCCGCGCGTCACTGGGCCGTTCCACCCGGAGCACGTTATCCTCGATCACAATGCGCATGTCCGGATGGAACTGGCGCTTCAACTCCCCTTTGGGCCCTTTGACAATGACCGTGTTATCGGGCTGAATCGTCACCGTTACCCCCTGGGGCAACGGGATGGGTTGTTTGCCTATTCTCGACACCGCTTTCCCTCCTTCACCCGGCTTACCAGACGTATGCGATCACTTCACCGCCCACGCCCAAGCGCCGGGCTTCCCGGTCCGTCATCACCCCTTTGGACGTGGACAAAATAGCAATCCCCAACCCACTGCGCACATAGGGGATCTCATCTCGCTTCACGTAAATGCGCCGTCCCGGCTTGCTCACCCGTTCCAGCCCCTGAATGATCATGCGGGGAGGCCGGACACTGTTATCGTACTTGAGGATCATGCGCAACATGGGCTGGGGCTTCTCCCGGCCCACATCATACCGCTCGATGAACCCCTCCTCCTGGAGGATTCGAGCGATCTCCACCTTCAACTTACTCGCCGGCACCAACACCTGCTTGTGCCGGGCCATCCCCGCGTTGCGGATGCGGGTCAACATATCGGCAATCGGATCCGTCATCATAATGCACTCTTCCTCCTCGGTTACAGTATCGGCCCCTGTTCGGCCGACTTATAACCACACCTCATCCTACGCCTGTGCTCTTGGACTCGGGCCTTACCAACTCGCCTTGCGAATGCCCGGGATACGTCCTTCCAGAGCTTCCCGCTTAAAACAAATGCGGCACAACTCAAAGCGTCGCATGTACCCACGCGGGCGCCCGCAGATCTTACAGCGATTGCGCACCCGCACCTTGTACTTCCGCCGCTTTTCCCGATATGGCATGCATTTTCTAGCCACGCTTGTCACTCCTCCTTTCAGCTCGACCGTCGGAACGGCATGCCCAGCAGGCGCAGGAGCTCCCGCGCCTCCTCATCCGTCTCCGCGGTGGTGACAATCGTCACCTCCATCCCCCGCACCCGGTCCACCTGATCGTAGTCGATTTCCGGGAAAATGAGCTGCTCGCGCAAGCCCAAACTGTAATTCCCGCGGCCGTCAAACGCATCCGGGTTCACCCCCCGGAAGTCACGGACCCGGGGCAGGGCGATGTTGAACAACCGATCCAGAAAATCGTACATCCGACGCCCGCGCAACGTCACCTTCAGACCGATGGGCATTCCCTTGCGCAGCTTAAAGGTGGCGATGGACTTGCGCGCCCGAGTCACCAGGGGCTTTTGCCCGGTGATGAGGGCCAAATCCCGGGAAGCCGCGTCCAACGCCTTCGCGTTTTGGATGGCCTCCCCCAGACCGATGTTCACCACCACCTTCTCGATCTTGGGAATCTGCATCACATTTTGGTACCCGAAACGCTCCCGGAGCGCGGGCATTGCTTCCTTGCGGTACCGTTCCAATAACCGTGGTACTCGTGCCATAATCCCTCACTCTCCTTCGCGGGCCCCGATGCCATCCGGGTGCCCAGAGTGCTAAAATTGCTTACTCGTCCAAATACTCGTCGTACTTGCGACTGTAGCGGACCTTTTCCCCACTCTCCGTGACCTTGTAACTCACACGGGTGGGCTTGCCCGCCCCTTTGGCAACCAACATGACGTTGGAGATGTGGATGGGCGCTTCCCGCTGGATGCGCCCCACCTGGGTGCGCACGTTCCCCGTCGGGCGCTGGTGCTTGGTGATCAAATTCGCACCCGCCACCACGACCCACACGTCGTTGGGGTTGTACAACCCCGCGCGGCGGCCACGCCACTTCTTGCGGATGACCCGTTTCACCTCACCCCGGTAGCCCTTGTCATCCCCAGCAATGATCTCCACAATATCGCCCACGCGGATCTTCGTCTTAGGCGGGCGTTTGCTCACCGGCTGCTTCTTCTTCCCCATGATGGTCACCTCCTAGAGCACTTCCGGCGCGAGGGAGACGATGCTCATGAACCCCTTCTCGCGCAGCTCACGGGCCACAGGCCCGAAAATGCGTGTGCCTCGCGGTTGCTTGTGGTCGTCGATCAACACGGCCGCGTTGTCATCAAACTTGATGTACGTGCCATCGGGCCGGCCGTATTCCTTCGCCGTACGCACCACCACCGCCTTGACCACTTCCCCTTTGCGCACATTGCTGTTGGGCGCCGCGTCCTTCACCGTCGCGATGATCACATCCCCGACGCGACCATACCGACGGTATGAACCACCCAACACCCGGATGACCAAGATCTCCTTGGCCCCCGTGTTATCGGCCACTACCAAGCGACTCTCTTGCTGAATCATGATTCCCTTACCTCCAACCGACGATGAACCCCCAACCCATCACAGCGCTCCCACAGGGCTGAGACGGCCCACCCGTCCCACTCCTGCAGGGGCACCGGGGTCAAACCACTCATGCGGTCGTTTCAATACGCTCCTGCGCGCGCTCCAGGATCTCCACCACCTTCCAGCGCTTTTCCCGGCTGAGAGGACGGGATTCCCGGATGCGCACCACATCCCCTTCCCGACATTCGTTGTTCTCATCGTGCGCCTTGTACTTCTTGCGAATGCGCACCACCTTCTTGTACAGTGGATGCCGCTCCCGCCGTTCGACCAGGACGACGACTGTTTTGTCCATCTTGTCACTGACCACACGACCGATCAGTTCCTTCTTCGGCATGATTTACGCCTCCCCTGCCAACTCTCGCTCGCGCAAGACCGTGCGCAAGCGGGCAATGTCCTTCCGTGCCTCCCGCAGACGGGCGGTGTTCTTCAGCTGCCCGATGCGGAAGCTCACACGCAATTCATAGTACTCCTGATATGCCTGGTCCAAACGGGCGCGGATCTCTTCGGTTGTCAACGCCCGGATCTCGCTCGCCTTCATCACTCCTCCTCCACCAAACCTTCCCGCTTGATGATCTGCGTGTGAATGGGCAGTTTGTACGAAGCCAGGCGCAAAGCTTCCAGCGCGATGTCCTTGCGTACACCGCCCACCTCGAAGAGCACCCGGCCCGGTTTGACCACCGCAACCCAGTGGTCCACGTTCCCCTTCCCGCTCCCCATACGGGTCTCCGCGGGTTTCTTGGTCACCGGTTTGTCCGGGAACACTCGAATCCAGTACTTACCACCACGGCGCATGTGGCGCACGATGGTCCGTCGGGCCGCCTCGATCTGACGGGCGGTGAGCCAGCAGGGCTCCAACGCCTGGAGTCCGTAATCCCCAAACGCGACGTAGTTGCCCCGCGTGGCCATCCCCTTCATGCGCCCACGCTGTTGCTTGCGATATTTCACTCGCTTTGGCATCAACATAGTTGGCCTTCCTCCACAAAAACCTCGTAGACTGACAAAACTCGGCAGCCCCTCCGCGAGGCCCCGACGTTTTCGCCATGCCCCAAAACAATTCCTCAGATGCTCGATGTATCGATCAACTTACTCGCTAAGTGAATACCGGGTAAATCCTCCCCAACAGGGTCATCCCCAGCACCTGATTGACCGACAAAATTCGGCAGTCCCCCGGCGGGATTCCGATGTCCTCGCCCCGGGCCGGAAAAGGGTTTTTGGTGGTTGGGTGGGCGGGCTTCGCCCGCCCACCCAACCACCAAAAACCGCCCTCCAGGAAATATGTCAAAGTACAAGAACTTTGGATATGTCAGCCAATCAGCCCCAGCCCAAAGACATCAGACAGGCCATGCGGACCAATGTCAGCTGACCGCTTCCGCGGCCGGCTCTGCCGCCTCTTCCACCTGCTTCTTCTCCGGCAGGATGTCGCCCTTGTAAATCCACACTTTCACGCCAATGCGTCCGTACTGGGTCAACGCTTCCGCCAACGCGTAATCGATGTCGGCTCGGATGGTATGGCGGGGGATGCGTCCCTCGCGCACCGTCTCCTTGCGGGCCATTTCCGCGCCGGCCAGACGCCCTTTGACCTGCACCATCGCGCCCTTGGCGCCCATGCGCATGGCCCGAGCCACGGC
Organism: Chloroflexota bacterium; assembly: GCA_013154135.1. Classification (GTDB taxonomy): domain Bacteria; phylum Chloroflexota; class Anaerolineae; order JAADDB01; family JAADDB01; genus JAADDB01. The sequence continues at coordinate 4,277 of JAADDB010000044.1, read as the reverse complement.
CTGTTTGATGGCCCGACGGAAGGACACGCGCCGCTCCAACTGCTCCGCGATGCTCTCCGCCACCAAACGGGCATCCAACTCTGGCCGCTTGATCTCGGCCACATCGATCTTCACCCGCTTCCCCGTCAGGTCTCCCAGCTCCTGGCGCAACTCGTTCACATTCTGCCCCTTGCGCCCGATAACAATACCGGGCTTCGAGGTGTGAATGGTCACGTGGACCTGCTTGGGAAAGCGCTCGATCTCGATGCGGGAAATGCCCGCGCCCTTGAGCTTGCGACGAATGTGCTCACGAATGAGCCGGTCCTCTTCCAGCAGTTCGGCGTACCGCTTGCCCTCCGCATACCACCGAGACTGCCAATCCTTTGTGATCCCCAGGCGAAAGCCAATCGGATGTACTTTGCGGCCCAAAACTCCCTCCTTCTATCATCTCAATTCAGGAATGAAGGTTGACGGATGACCGAACTTATTCCGGACGCTCCTCCAACTCCACGGTAATATGGGAGGAACGACGGATGATGGGCTTGAATCGCCCCCGTGCTCCAAACCGACGCCACCGACGTCGCGGCCCTTCGTCCACGAAAATGCGGTGGATGTACAACAACTCCGGGTCCAACCCCTCGTTATTTTCCGCGTTGGCGATCGCGCTGGCCAACACCTTGGCCACCGGTTTGGCCGCACGCTGGGGCATGAAGCGCAACACCTCTAACGCGTCCTGGGCCCGCATGCCCCGAATTTGGTCCACGACCAAACGCACTTTCTGCGCGGAAATGGGTATGTACTTGGCCACCGCGCGCACTCGTAACCTCTCCAGTTCGTACATCTCGGCCATTCTTTCCCCCTAAATCCGTGTGAGCTACCGCCGCCCGGTCTTCTTCTCTTTGACAATGTGCCCCCGGAAGGTGCGCGTGGGCACAAACTCACCCAGACGGTGCCCCACCATCTGCTCGGTGATGTAGATGGGCACATGCCGACGCCCATCGTGCACCGCGATGGTGTGCCCCACCATCTGGGGGAAGATCACCGAAGCCCGGGACCAGGTCTTGATGACCCGGCGTTCCCCTCGGCGGTTCATCTCCTCGATTTTCTTCAACAGCTTGGGATGAACATACGGTCCCTTTTTCAGCGAACGACTCATGTTCTCCTACTCCCCTTGGTTTCGTAAGCCAGATAACGCGCTCAATTCCCTTACTTCCGCCGTCGCACGATGAAGCGATCAGACGGCTTGAACTTGCGGCGGGTCTTGTACCCCAACGCGGGCTTGCCCCACGGCGTCTTGGGCCCGGGGAGACCAATCGGTGCCCGGCCCTCGCCACCACCGTGCGGGTGAGATTCCGGATCCATCGCAGAACCCCGCACCGTGGGCCGCCACCCAAGCCAGCGCCGTCGCCCGGCCTTGCCCAGGTTCACGTTGATGTGGTCCGGGTTCCCCACCTGGCCGATGGTGGCCATGCAGGTGATGTGGACCTTGCGCATCTCCCCGCTGGGCAGGCGGATGATCGCGTAGTTCCCTTCCTTGGCCATGAGCTGAGCCGATGTGCCCGCAGCACGCACGAGCTGCCCACCTTTGCCCGGGGTCAACTCGATGTTGTGAATCGTCGTGCCCAGGGGAATGTCGCCCAGGGGCAACGCGTTCCCCGGCCGGATCTCCGCGCCCGGACCGGCCATCACCGTGTCGCCCACGGACAGTCCAATGGGCGCGATGATGTACCGCTTCTCCCCGTCCGCGTACGCGATGAGCGCAATACGGGCCGAACGGTTCGGGTCGTACTCAATGGCCTGCACCTTCCCCGGAACGCCCCACTTATCCCGCTTGAAGTCGATGATGCGATAGCGCCGCTTGTGACCGCCTCCCCGATGGCGCACGGTGATGCGACCTTGGTTGTTGCGTCCGGCCTTCTGCTTGCGCGGCGCCACCAGGGAACGTTCCGGTTCCTCCTTGGTTATCTCTTCAAATGTGAGAACACTCATCCCCCGCCGACCAGGAGACGTCGGCTTGTAGACTTTAATGCCCATAATTGCCGCTCCTATACACCTTCGAATAGCTCGATGGACTCACCTTCTCGCAGGCGCACATACGCCTTCTTCCAAGCCGGCTTGCGGACCACGATGCGTCGGCCCCAACGCCCCCGCTTGGGCTTCATGTTGACCATCCGCACATCTTCCACGTGCACGCCGTAGATGGCTTCCACCGCTTGTTTGACCTGAATTCGATTCGCGCGGCGGTCCACCTCGAACACGTACACGTTCTCCTCGTCGGCCAGACGGGTGGCCTTTTCCGTTATCAACGGTCGCTTGATGATCTGATAAACGTGCATGACCCCTACCTCCTATCCCAAAATCTGCTCGATGACCTGGAGCGACGCCAACGGAAGAAGAATCGTGTCGTAGCCCAACAGGTCACGCACGTTCAGGTAAGACGCTCGCAGGGTCTTCACTTCGGGCAGGTTGCGGGCAGACAGTTCCACCACGTCGTTGGCCTCGGGCAGGAGCACCAACACACTCCCCTCGATGTCCAGGTTCTCCAGCACTTGGAGCATGCGCTTGGTGCGGATCTCGGGCAGGGTCAAATCGTCCAACACCTTGATTTGCCCCTCCGCGGCCTTCACCGAAAGGGCCGACCGCAAGGCCAAACGGCGCATCTTCTTGGGCATGTCCTTCTCATAGGAGCGAGGCTTGGGCCCGAAGACCGTGCCACCCCCTACCCATTGGGGAGAGCGAATGCTCCCCTGCCGCGCGCGGCCCGTGTGCTTCTGGCGCCAGGGCTTGCGCCCACCGCCCCGCACTTCCCCGCGCGTCCGTGTGCTGTGCGTCCCCTGGCGAGCGTTGGCCAACTGCCGAACCAATGCCTGGTGCATCACCGGCACGTTCGGCTGGATGCCGAAGATGCTCTCCTTCAGCTCCACTTCGCCAACTTGTTCGCCCTCGATATTGTAAACCGGTACTTGCATGACCTATTCTCCGTCCCTGTGCAATATCTCCACCAAGGATATCCCTCGGTATTCAGGCCGTCTTCTTACGTCCCTTCTTGCCCGGGTGAACCGCTTCCCGGATGATGACCAACCCCTTCTTGTGCCCGGGCACCGCGCCCTTCACCCAAATCAGGTGATTTTCCGGGTCCACGCCGATGATCTCCAAATTGCGGACGGTGACCCGCTCGTTGCCCATGCGCCCGGCCATGCGGGTACCGGGCAACACCCGGCCGGGATATGTGCCCGCACCAATGGACCCGGGAGCGCGCAACCGGTCGGATTGACCGTGGGTGCGAGGGCCACCACCAAAACCGTAGCGCTTGACGCCACCCTGGAATCCGCGGCCCTTGGATGTGCCCGTCACATCCACCAAGTCACCGGGCTGGAACATCTCCACGGTCAACACCTGGCCGACTTCGTATTGGCCCGCGTCTTCCACGCGGATTTCCCGCAGGATGCGCAGAGGGGGAAGATCGTGCTTCTTCAAATGGCCCAACCGGGGTTTGTTCAGCTTGTTGGGCTTGGTCTCCTCAAAGCCGATTTGGATGGCCTCGTAGCCATCCGTCTCCGTGCGCTTGACCTGAGTCACGTAGCACGGACCGGCCTGAATGACCGTTACGGGGATCATGACGCCTGTTTCGTCAAAGACGCGCGTCATGCCTAGTTTTCGTCCAATAATGCCTTTCATCGCTTAGCCCTCCCTGGGACTGTTGGCCCGGCATTTAGGCCACATCATCCCTTATTTCCGACATGAAGAAGGGGGCTTGTGCGCCCCTTTCCGGAATTACAGTTTGATCTCGATATCTACACCCGCAGGCAGACTCAATCGCATGAGATTGTCGATCGTCTTCTGGCTGGGTTCCACCACTTCAATGAGCCGCTTATGCGTCCGGATCTCGAACTGTTCCCGGGAATCCTTGTCGATAAAGGGACCCCGGATGACGGTGAAACGCTCGATCTTGGTGGGCAAGGGCACAGGCCCCACCACACGAGCCCCCGTCTTTTCCGCGACGTCCACGATGTCACGCACGGAACGGTCCAGCACCCGATGATCGTACGCCTTCAGTTTGATGCGTATACGTTGCTGCCTCGCCATAGATACACCCCCAAATCACACCATGAGGCCGGAGCACCTCCACGCCCGTGCTCCGGCGCTTCCAGTATATTGCCGGGTCGGGCCGATGCTGTCCACCGGCCCGACAGCCGATCGAATCCTCTTACTCGATGATCTCCGTGACCACGCCGGCGCCGACCGTGTGACCACCTTCGCGGATGGCGAACCGGGTCCCTTGCTCCACTGCCACAGGC
>JAADDB010000283.1 GCA_013154135.1 Chloroflexota bacterium | reverse complement strand
CGGTTACGAACGGTAGGGGCGCACGGCAGTGCGCCCACCGATACGTCGGTGTTCCGCCAAGGTGCTACCGAGTTTGGCAACCAGGTCAACATCCAATATCTCAAATCGAGGAAGTAAGATGGCGTTGTTTCGAATCGAAGGAGGACATCCCCTCACAGGGGTTGTGCATCCAAGCGGCAACAAAAACGCAGCTCTGCCTGCGCTGGCAGCTGTGTTGCTCACCGATGAGCCTGTCATCCTCCACAATGTGCCGGAAATCGGGGATGTGCGCACTATGCGCTCCCTGCTGGCATCCCTGGGTGTACAGGTGGACCAAGTCGGGCCCCATTCCTGGCGTCTCCACGCGGCCCACATCAACTCCCCCCACGTGGACCCCCATTGGGCCACGGCGATTCGGGCTTCCATCCTCCTGGCCGGCCCCATGTTGGCCCGCTTGGGAGAGGTGTATCTCCCCCCTCCGGGCGGGGATGTGATCGGCCGCCGGCGTTTGGACACCCACATCCTGGCCCTGGAAGCCCTGGGCGCACAGGTGACCTTTAACGGCATCTTCGAATTCCGCTCCCGAGGACTCCGAGGCACCCACATCCTGTTGGACGAGGCCAGCGTGACCGCGACGGAGAACGCACTCATGGCCGCGGTCCTGGCCCCCGGCACCACCGTCATCCAAAACGCCGCGTGTGAACCCCACGTCCAGGATGTGTGTCACCTGCTCAACGCGATGGGCGCCCACATCGAAGGCATCGGCAGCAACGTGCTCACCATCGAAGGCGTGGACCGACTCCACGGGGCCGAGTACACCCTGGGCCCGGATTACGTGGAAATCGGCAGCTTCATCGGCTTGGGCGCGGTCAGTCCGGGCGAACTGCGCATCCAACCCGTCAACCCGGACGACCTTCGCATGATCCGCTGGGTGTTCGAACGGCGGTTGAACGTGCGCATGCAGTTGGAAGGGGACACGTTGATCATCCCCGATGAGCAGGAGCTCCGTGTGCTCCCGGATGTGGGGGGCGCCATCCCCAAAATCGACGACGCTCCCTGGCCCCAATTCCCCGCGGATCTGATGAGCATTGCCCTGGTCGTGGCTACCCAGGCCGAAGGGGTCATCCTCATCCACGAGAAGATGTTCGAAAGCCGACTTTACTTTGTGGACAAGCTCATCAGCATGGGAGCCCACATCATCCTGTGCGATCCGCACCGAGCCGTGGTGAGTGGCCCGGCCGCCCTCCACGGTCAACGCCTCACCAGCCCGGACATCCGGGCCGGCATGGCGTTGCTCATCGCCGCGCTCATTGCTTCCGGCGAGAGCGAGATCTACAATATCGACCAGATAGACCGGGGATACCAGCACATTGAGCACAAACTGCAAGCCCTCGGAGCCCACATCCAGCGGGTGGAGAGTGACTGAGAAGGAACGAGTTACGATTAATGAGTAACGATTAAGGGGTTGGGTGAAGGGCGAGATCGGCCGGGATGGGCGAAGAGCCTAACGCATAACGAGTAACGAGTAAAAGGGGCGGGAGGAGCTATCTCGGCTCGTTTGTGGCGATGCTCGGCCGGTTATGCACTTCCGCCCGTATCTCACACAACGCCCTTGGCCCCTTCCTCTCTCCTAACATTGGGAGAGAGGAGGGGTTAGGCGCCTATCACCTTCCCCCGCCAACCCACGGGGGGTGGAGTGAGGGCCCTAACGCCAAACTCTTCTACAAAAAAGGAGGCAGCATGGAACGTACATTTGTGATGATCAAGCCGGATGGTGTACAGCGTGGTCTCATTGGGGAGATCATCTCCCGGATCGAACGCCGCGGTCTGAAGATCATCGGCATGAAAATGGTCTACGTCACCGAGGAGCTGGCCCGACGGCACTACGCGGTCCACAAGGGTAAGCCTTTCTTCGAGGGGCTGATCGACTACATCACTTCCGGCCCGGTGGTCGCGATGGTGGTGGAAGGAACGGATGCCATCCAGGTGGTCCGGGATATGGTGGGCGCGACGGACCCGCGCAAAGCCGCTCCCGGCACCATCCGGGGGGATTATGGGCTGGAGATCGGGCGCAACCTCATCCACGCGTCCGATGGCAGTGAGACGGCAGCCTTTGAGATCGACCTCTGGTTCGGGACCTCGGGGATTATCACGTGGAAGCGGGATGTAGACCGCTGGATATTCGAGTGAGAAGATGAGCACAGAACGACGATGGCCTCGGGTAGTAGCCCTCACAGGGGCCGGGATCTCCGCCCCGTCGGGGGTTCCCACGTTCCGGGGCAAGGATGGCCTTTGGCGGAACTACGATCCCCAGCAGCTGGCCACACCCCAGGCCTTCGCGCGCGATCCCAAATTGGTGTGGGAATGGTATGATTGGCGGCGTCAACGCATCGCACCCTGCGAGCCCAACGCGGCTCACTACACTCTGGTGGAGATGGAGAGGACGTTGCCCCCTGGGCACATGGCCGTCATCACCCAGAATGTGGACGGCTTGCACCAAAAGGCAGGGTCCAAGAACGTCTTGCCCCTCCACGGGGACATTTGGACGGTGCGATGCGTCGAGTGCGGCTATCGGGCGGAGGATCGGCGGGTACCATTGCCCGAGATCCCGCCCCATTGCCCTCGCTGTGGTGGGCTCCTCCGGCCGGATGTGGTCTGGTTTGGGGAGACGTTGCCGTACGCGGTGCTCAATCAGGCGTTTGCTGTGGCCCAAGCCGCGGACTACATGCTGGTTATCGGCACCTCTGCGGTCGTGCAGCCGGCCATCAGCCTGGCATATGTGGCCAAGAACCACGGTGCGCGGCTTATCGAGTTCAACTTGGAACCCACGCCCCTGACCGAGGATGCAGATGAGAGCATCTTCGGGTCGGTGGAGGAAACACTCCCCCGGTGGTGGGCCCAGATGAAAGCCCGGTGGACGACTGCAGCCAAGAGCTCCTAGAGGATGAACCGGTTACCGGACCCCGTGAGGCATGTGTCTCCGGGGTCCGGCCTACGCCACCCGCACGACCACCGGCGCGTCGGCCCAGAGTCCTTCCAGGTCATAGTACGCTCGGCGCTCCGGGTCAAAGACGTGGACCACCACGCTCCCGTAATCCATGATCACCCATCCACTCTCCGGGTGTCCGTGAATGCCCAAGGGATGGGTTCCCATTTCCTGTTTGATGCGCGTGGCCACTTCGTCAATGACCGCACGGGATTGACGGGCCGAAGTGGTGGTGCTGATGAGGAAATAATCCGCGATGAGGGTAACCGGTCGCATGTCCAGCAGGAGCAAATCCTCGGCTTGTTTTTCCTCGAAGATCTCCAAGATCCGATGGGCCAGCGCCAAGGGATCGTCCTGCTCGTTTGACGTCGGGTGCACTTGAACGAGTGTTTGTCCCTCCATATGCTCCTTTCTGTCGAGATATTCTGAACGTGTCTCCTTCCTCTCCTCCTATACTATACTCCAACTGGAGGCAAAACACAAGGTCCGGCGCCCTCCCACCGCCAAAAACGCTTTTCTAACACGGGCGAGGACTTCGGAATCCCGCCGAGGTACAACCGAGGTTTGTCCGTCAATCAGTGCGCCGTCCATGATCTTTTATCGCCCCATCCCCCGCGCAGGAGCAACCGGGCTCGATCTGTTTCAACTTCTTCAACTTTTCCTGAAGCGGGCAAAAACCTGTCAGAAAAGTGTCATGCGATTCCAGACTATATGGTGGTATAATATGAGGAACAGTAACCCGTATCCATCGCCACCACATTCGCGTCCAGATGGAGCAGGAACCACGTGCCATGTCCTCATCAAGGGAATGGGTGTCCTGCCGGCAAGAGGACGTGGAACAAAGGAGCAAGTCTATGAGACGGCTCACAACAGCATATGTGCTGGGTATCGTCGTCCTCTTAGTAGCACTCTTTTGGACCCTTCCCACGGTCAACGCCGCACCGGAGGGTGCAGGAACGTCCACATCCAAACAGGCGTGTGACTGCTCCACCTATAACGCCCTTCTCTCAGCCCACTCCACCGCGTCACGGCTTGGCGATCGGGTGTGGTATGACGAGAACCGCAACGGCCTCCAGGATACGGGAGAACCAGGTCTTCCCGCGGTGACGGTGGAACTGTACACCAATGATGCCTGTTCTGGGACGCCTGTCGCTACGACTGCCACCAACGAGGATGGCGCTTACACGTTTACCGACCTGAATCCCGGCACTTACTCCATCAAGTTTGTGCCCCGGCCCGGATATGCCATCAGTCCCCAAAATCAGGGAGACGACACCCGCGACAGCGATGCAGACCCCTCAACCGGATGTACCGGGGGGATCATCCTGGCCTTCGGCCAACAGGATACCCGCTGGGACGCGGGGATGTTCGGCATTGCGCGCGTGGGCGGTTTCGTCTGGGCCGATATCGACGGGGACGGCACACAGGACCCGGATGAGACCCGGGGGATTTACGGTGTGCCTGTTCACGTGACCGGTGTGGATGAGTTAGGCCGGACCACAGATGTCACCCGTACCACGGGGACAGATGGCTTATACCTGGTGGAGTACCTGGCTCCGGGCACATACACGGTCACTGCACCGGCCAACTATGAAGGCTTTGCCCGCACGTCACCGTCCCCTCTGACTACCACGCTGGGCCCAGACCGCATTGAAGATCTCTCCCTGAACTTTGGGTACATCGCTCCCACCGCGATTCAGCTCACATCCTTCGACATCCTGGCCACGGCCACTCACGTGAACCTGGAATGGTCCGTGCGCGTGGAAGAGGGCGATCCGCCCCTGTTCCGCATATGGCGCTCGGCCGATGGGGAGAACTGGGGCCTTCTGACAGGATGGCGCCGTGCCCAGTATGTGCACGGGAGCACCGCGTACTACACTTACGTGGACAACACCATCACCCCGGGCGGCCTGTACGTCTACCAATTGGAAGGGGAAGGCGGAGTCCACCTCGGCCCGTGGGAAGTCCGCGTGCCCGAAGCGGACGATGACGGCAGCACCGTCGCGAACAAACGCCTCTACATCCCTATTCTGTTCCGCTGATTTCCCCCTCGGTCGGAGGGCCGACATGCCGACGGAATCCGTTCACGTGGATGACATCGTGGCCCAACTGAAGTCCTTGGGGAACCCCAAGGATGCAGAGGGAATGGCGCGGTACGGGGTGACCGGTCTGGAAATTTACGGCGTACGGATCCCCCAGCTGCGCAAGCTCGCACGACAGCTGAAACGAAACCACGCTTTAGCCCTAGCCCTCTGGCAGATCCCCGCGCGAGAGACCCGCATCTTGGCGTGCATGATAGCCGACCCGCGCCAGGTGGATGAAGAGCTCCTGGAAGCCTGGGTGCAAGATTTCAACAACTGGGAAGTGTGCGACCAGTGTTGCATGAACGTGTTCGAGAAGACACGGTGGGCTTGGGAAAAGGCCATGGCCTGGAGTTACCGGGAGGAGACGTTTGTAAAGCGGGCCGGGTTTGTGCTCATGGCCCGGCTGGCAGTGAGCGATAAGGATGCTCCGGACGAGCGATTCGAGCCCTTCCT
>JAADDB010000334.1 GCA_013154135.1 Chloroflexota bacterium | reverse complement strand
CCGCGGGGCTTCTATTCATAACCATCGGCGTTAGCATGTGGTTGTGGCACGTTCATTATCGGTCTGAAGTCCAAGAGACATTGCACACGCTGGTTTCCAGCGGTATTACCCAAACCGAAGTGGGACGCCTCAATTTCCGAGACCGTATAGAAATTTGGGGGAGGAGTCTATACATCATTCAGGACTTCGCGGTGACCGGCATTGGTCTGGGCTCCTTCCGATATGTGGTGCCCCTTTTATATCCCCTCTTCCGAATCCCTGAGGCCGTGCATGCTCATAATATATTCCTCCAAGCCGGGGTGGATTTTGGTGTTCCGGGCTTGATTGCGTATTTGGCGCTTGTGGCGCTGATGTTTCTCGGGGCGCTGAAAGGACTTCGTATTTCGGCAACCACCCGTTGGATCAGTTTGGGCCTCATTGGGGGGTGGACAGGGTTGCATGTATACGGCTTGACAGATGCTTTGGCCTTTGGCTCAAAGCCGGCGATCCTCTTCTGGTTGAGTTTGGGACTTGTGGCCGGAATCATCTCTTTAGGGGACGGAACGCACAGGGAATCGAATGCTCCCAAGTGAAGCCAAGCGGACCGAGGAAGCCGTTCAGAGCACCCCTGTGCCTTGGCTCGCGCTTTTCTTTCTCGCCTGGATGCACTTGAGCCTGGCTTGGGCGTTGAACGCCGCGCAGTGGACACGGGGCCTTCACCTCACCACGTGGAGCACATTGGCGGGCATCTTCATCGGCGTCCTCATCAACCGAACCCCTTGGCCACGCTGGATTGTCCGCATCTACGAGATCATCGTCGGCTTTGCCCTCACCCTCTACCTGTGTAGCACCCTCATCTCCCCCCAACTCACCGGCATCCAACGCCCCATCGAAGTCCTCGCCCGTCTCCTCCTCTGGTTCCAAACAGTCCTCCACGGGGGCACGTCCCACGATGATCTGGTCTTCATCGCCGATCTCATCCTCGCCACCTGGTGGCTGGCCCTTTACGGCACAGAACAACTGATCCGCGAAAAACGCGTTTGGAAAGACATCATCCTCATCGGCACCCTTATCACCCTGAACGCTTACTACGCGCAACACGCCCTCTCCGCCTACGTCCTTCTCTACCTCCTGGCCGCCCTACTCCTCCTCATCGCCCATCATCTGGAAGAACAAGCCGCCCGCTGGCAAGTCAGTCGTGTCCACTACGCCCCCGACATCTTCATCGACTACCTCCGATATGGACTCCTCCTGACCGCGCTCACCCTCCTCTTCGCCTGGATCCTCCCTCCGCCTGCCCATGTCCAGGGGGCTGAAGAACTCCTCGCGCCCGCGCAAGCGCCCTGGCACTCCCTCCAGAAAACGTGGGCCCGCCTCTTCGGTAGCATTCGCACCCCCGCCTCGCCCCAGGCTGCCCACGTCTTCCCCCGGAGCTTCAACTTCCAAGGAGCTCCCCACCTGGAGGACACCCCCTACTTCCAAATCCACGCGAACCGGGGACGGTATTGGCGCTCCGCGGTGTACGACACCTACCGCGGCTCCGGGTGGGACAACGTGTACGGGGAAGAACGCTTCCTCCCCGCGGGTACATCCATCACCCCGCCCCCTATCACCGGAACCCGCCTCCTCACCCAAACCATCACCGTCCTCCAGCCCCAGATCCTCAGCCTCATCGCCGCTCCCCAACCCATCCGCTTCGACCTCCCGGTCCAGGCCGTCCTCCTAACCCAGGGAGAACAGGGGGAAGAACTCCTCTTTGCCTACGCGCAATCCCCCCTCCCCAAACAAACAACCTACACCGTCCTCTCCCTGGTCAATGATCCCACGGCGGACCAGCTGCGTAACGCTCCCGTTGACTATCCTCCGGAAATCCGACAACAGTTCACCCAACTCCCTGCCTCCCTACCCGACCGGGTTCGGGAACTCGCGCGCTCACTGACCGCGTCTTTGGACACCCCTTACGACAAAGTGCTCGCGCTGGAACGCTACCTGCGCCAGCTCCCTTACAGCGAACAGATCCCGGCTCCGCCCCCGGACCAGGACGCGGTGGACTGGTTCCTCTTTGAGCAGCAGGAAGGATACTGCGACTATTTCGCCTCGGCCCTCGCCGTCATGGCCCGCAGCGTGGGCATCCCCGCGCGCGTCGCCTCCGGATATGCGCGCGGGTTGTACGATCGGGAGGGGCATATGTGGGTCGTCCGGGAAAGCGACGCGCACACCTGGCCGGAGATCTGGTTCCCGGGGTATGGGTGGATCCCCTTCGAGCCCACCCCATCCGAACCCTTGCCGGAGCGGGAAGAAATTGGGGAAAAGGGGGGTGAACAGCGGCCCTTGCCGCTGGAACGGGAAACGCCCGAACGCCTCCCGGAGGACGTGGAAGTGCCCGAAGGGGAACTCCAACCGGTCCCTTCCGCCCCGGCCCGCCGGGTCCCCCAGGTCGCGGTCTGGATGGCCCTGATCTTCCTGGTCCTGGTCGGATTCGGGGTGTACTGGAGAAGAAGGGTCCGACCCACAACCTCTGATGTGAGCCGCCTATACCGGGAGGTGGTCCGTTGGTCCAAGCGCTTGGGGCTTCCCCTCTCGCCCGCTTGGACCCCTCAGGAGGTCGCACGGGCTGTGGCAAGGAAACTGCCGGACGCGGAAGAATGGCTCCGACAGCTGGTGGACGTGTATCAACGGCACGTGTACGCGCGCTCCCCCGCGCACGAGGGGCAGGAATTGGAGGTGTTGAACCGGGAATGGCCGCGCGTGCACGGGGCATTCCGCCGCGCGTGGCTACGGGAATGGTGGAACCGGATCACATCCCATTAGGCCCCTTCATGCCGTGGCTGGAGGAGGATGACCTCCGTCTCCTCGCTCAGCTCGGACTTGCGGTTGACCTTGAGTGTAGGGAGCTCCCGCGGTTCGCTGACCCCCATTTCCCGCAGGAATTTGTCCAAGGGGTCCAAGTCGAACACCAGGCCGGGCAACGCGTAGTGCATGGGGATGACAAAAGCGGGCTCAATAAGACTGACCACCTCGGCCGCTTCCGCGCCGTTCAACGTCTCATGCCCGCCGATGGGAACGAGGAGGATGCTCACCTCCCCCAACTGTTCGATTTCCTCCTGCTTGGGAACGTATCCCAGATCACCCAGGTGGCAGACGGTGATGTCGCCGAACTCGAAGAGGAAAATAGTGTTCGGTTCGCCGTTCTTTCCGGCCCGGTGCCACGTGCGGATGCCGGTGATGAACACTCCCCCAACTTCGTATTCACCCGGACCGTCCAGCAGTTTGCGATATCCTTTGACGGCCTTAACGTAGTTATGTCCGGGCCGATCGTGGCTCACCGTGACCACATCTGCCCGCAAGCGGGGCAAGGAAAGGCCCACCTCCGGCCCGTAGGGATCGGTGACAACTTTCAGTCGACGGTCGGAAATGCGAAAAGTGGCCAAGCCGTACCACGTCAGTTCCATAAAGTCTTCCTTCCTTGCGGTCCTTGAGAGTATTCTCGACGATCCAGATTGCCCGGCACAACCTGAGAGCACCTTAGGCCAGGACCTCTTGTCCAAAGTCCAAACCCACCGGGGTCTGGCAAAACCCGGTAGCGCCCGGGCGGCGGACAGGTCCGCATCCAGATCGTCAATCGACTGCTCCGATGCCCAACCATTGTAATGCAAAACGTGGAGCCCGCCAAGCACATGAGGCTGCTCTGCTCACGCCAGAAAAGCCTGGAACACCTGATTAGCCACCGCGTACGCCCGTTCGGTCAGGAGTATTCGGTCCCCGCGCACGGCAAGCAACCCCACCGCGCGGAAACGCTCTACCGGGTCCGCGAACACATCCAGCGGATCCGTGCCGAATAAGCGACGAAAACGTCGTCGGCTCACCCCCTCCACCAACAGGCGCAAGCCCAAGATCATGGCCTCGGACCGGCGAGTGGGGAGGGAAAGCGTCTCCCCTCCGGCCAGAGGGCTCTCCCCCGCGCGCACGCGACGAATGTACTCCCTGGGTGAAAGGATTGTCCACGCGCGGCGAACCCCGTCAAAGGAATGGGCCCCAGGCCCGAGCCCCAAGTACGGTTCATACCACCAATACACCCGGTTGTGCACGCTTTCCCGTCCGGGACGGGCCCAGTTGGATATCTCATAGTGGATGTACCCGGCCTGGGCCAAGAACGCACGGGTCGCGTCGTAGAGGTCCCCCTGCACGTCCTCATCAACAGGCGGAACCCGGCCCTCCGCAACCCAGCGGGCCAGCGGCGTATGGGGCTCCACGGTCAGCGCGTAACAGGAAAGATGCTCCACATCCAGGGAAACCGCGGCGCGGAGGGAAACAGCCCACTCCTCTGGGGTTTGACCTGGCAGGCCGTATATCACATCCAGGCTCACGTTGTCGAACCCAACCGCGCGGGCCTGTTCGACCGCGCGGTAGATATCCTCTACCGTGTGGATGCGGCCCAAAAAGCGCAACTCCTCCTCCCGGAAGCTCTGTGCGCCCACGCTCAGGCGGTTGACCCCCAAGTCCCGCAACAGGCGAAAGAGGGCCCGATCCGTGGTGCCGGGGTTCGCCTCCACGGTGATCTCCGTGGGCGGACGAATGGCGAAGGCTTCGTGGACCGCGATGAGGATATCCTCCAACGCGTCCGGCGGGAGGACGGTGGGCGTCCCCCCGCCCAGGAACACACTCCGCAAGGGGGGATGAGCTAGCCGCTCCCCCCAGGTTCGGATCTCGTGGGCGAGCGCGCGGGCAAAGGGGCGGTACAGATCCTCCTGCCCCGCATAGCTGTTGAAATCGCAATACGGGCACTTCCGCTCGCAAAAGGGGATGTGAAGGTAAAGCCCTGTCGGCTTGTCCCGCTCAAAACGAATCTGTGTCACTGGACTCTGAAACTCGCTGCCATGCGCGCGAAGTCCTTAATCCGCTGGGGAAACGTCTCCGCAAGGGAGGTGAACGTCAGGACGTACAGCGTATCCGGTTTGGGACGCACATACACTTGCCAGCCGACCACGTGGAACAGGTGCCCTTCCTTGTCCTGGATGGGATAAGTGTAGAGGACGGCAATGGCCGGGTAGCCGTGGATCTGCCCCCGACTCATGGACTCCAGTCGCAAGCCGGGGATGGCCTTCAGGCTTTGGATGATGCCCTTCAGCACCACATCCTGCGACGCGTCCGCGGGCACATCCACCTGGAGGATGTTGAGGTTGCTGACAAAGGGCACCGCGCCTTCCGTGTTATCCGGCGTGGGCGCGACGAGGACAACCGCTGTGTTAGATTCGAGAAGGGCCTTGAGCTGTTCGTTCAACGTCTCCCGCAGCAGACCCTCGGGGAGGGAGTTCAGGACGTCCTTCCACTCATCAGAGGAGAGGTCCATGACCAACCAGTCGGGTGGGTAGGAGATGCGGAAGCCATAGGCCTCGCTCTCAAAAGTCGCCCAATTCTCGGGCACACGCACTTCCTCCTCCCGGAACAGGGGCACTGTGTCGGGATCGACCACCGGTGTGGGCGTAGGGGTGGGCGTTGGAGGTACGGGGGTGGGTGTGGGGGT
>JAADDB010000208.1 GCA_013154135.1 Chloroflexota bacterium | reverse complement strand
ACCATCATCAGCAACCGATCCTTAGGCCGCAGATTCAACTGTTCTCGAATTTCCTTTGGAATGGTCACCTGACCCTTGGATGTGATTGTCGCCAAACCGGCCATGTCTTACCTCCTATGATACGTCTTTCTGTTCGGCTACCACCTTACATTATACCTTGTTCCTTTCCCATGTCAACTCCCTACGAGTGCCGATGAGGTATATCATGGCTCTTTTGAAGCACCGCGTAAGCTCTCCGCGCCAGATGGCCCCAATCGTTACTTGTTACTCGCTCTTCGTGCCCCCTATGCCTCCCGGGGAGGTCATGGTATAATGTGCACCGCCCGAGAAGAACGTCGAGAGAACACCGGAGGGAAGCTGGGAGCGTTCCCCGCATCGCATCATGCCGAAGAAAAGAAAGGCCACAACACCCCTGTTCGACCAAGCGCTCGCGGACCGCATGGAGAAGGAAGCCCCCCTCGCGGCCCGGATGCGCCCGCGCACCCTGGACGAGTTCGTGGGCCAGGAGCACATCATCGGCCCGGGCCGATTGCTGCGCCGCGCGATCCAGGCGGACCAACTCTCCTCCCTCATCTTCTACGGCCCTCCGGGCACGGGCAAGACCACCCTGGCCCGCATCATCGCCAACACCACCAAAGCCCACTTCATTGCCATCAACGCGGTCCTGGCCGGCGTCAGGGACATTCGTGCGGCCATCGAAGAGGCCCAGGAACGCCGTCGCATGTACGGCCAACGCACCATCCTCTTTGTGGACGAAGTCCACCGCTTCAACAAGGCCCAGCAGGACGCGCTTCTCCCCTGGGTGGAAAATGGTACGGTCATCCTCATCGGCGCGACTACGGAGAATCCCTACTTTGAAGTGAACAAGGCCCTGGTCTCCCGCTCCCGCATCTTCCAACTCAAACCCCTGACCGACGACGATTTGCGCAAGATCGCCGAACGCGCGCTCACCGATCCGGAACGGGGGTACGGTAAACTCCGTGTTCGGATTGATCCGGACGCGCTTGAGCACCTGATCAACGTGGCCAACGGCGACGCGCGGGCCCTGCTCAACGCGCTGGAACTGGCTGTGGAGACTACCCCTCCGGACGAGGACGGGGTCATCCACATTGACATGGCCGTGGCCGAGGAAAGCATCCAGCGCCGCGCGGTCCTCTACGACAAGGAAGGGGACGTTCACTTCGACACCATCAGCGCGTTCATCAAGTCCCTGCGCGGCTCGGATCCGGACGCGGCCCTCTACTGGCTGGCTAAGATGATCTACGCGGGTGAGGATCCCCACTTCATCTTCCGGCGGATGCTCATCCTGGCCAGCGAGGACGTGGGCCTGGCCGACCCCAACGCGATCGCCGTGGTCACCGCGTGTGCGGACGCGTTCGACCGAGTCGGGCTGCCCGAGGGCCAGTTCCACCTGGCCCAGGCCGCGCTCTACCTGGCCACCGCGCCTAAGTCCAACAGCGTCATGGCCTACTTCGACGCGCTGAAAGCCGTGGAGGAGGAGCGGGAAGGGGAGGTCCCCACGCACCTAAAGGACGCGAGCCGGGACAAGGAGGGGTTCGGCCACGGGAAGGGGTACGTGTACCCCCACGCGTATCGGGACCATTGGGTCGCGCAACAGTACCTGCCCGACAACCTGAAGGGCAAGGTCTTCTACCGCCCATCGGACCAGGGCTATGAAGCGCGCATTCGCGCGCTGGTGGAACAGCGGCGGGAAGCGCAACTGGCGGCCATGCTGGAGGGAAACGCGACCGGTCCGCCCGAGGTCCTCACCTACGCCCCGGGGGACCGGACAACGGACCGCTGGTTACAGCGCACGTTGAGCCGGGTAGGCGAGCACCTGGCGCGAGAACGGGAACGGGTGTTCGACATGGCCCAGGTGCAACGTCACCACCTGGTGCTGGACCTGCGCGCGGGGTCGGGATTGCTCACGTGGGAGGCGGTACGCCGGGCCGCGGAAGGCGGCGTGTGGGCGTTGATGGACACCCCACGGGATGCCCAAGCCCTCGTGTCCTTCTACCCGGACCTGGATCCCTTGCGCCGTCCCCGGGTTCTTCTCGCTCACGGAGATCAGGACGGGCTGCCCCTGCGCTCCGACCTGTTTGACGTGGTCCTGGCGCGCAACGCGTTGACCCACCTGCCCGAGCAAACGGCTCTGCTTGTGGAAGTGCGGCGGGTGTTGCGGCTCGGGGGAGCGTTGGTATTGGCGCAACGGGTGCCCCGGCGAGGCCAGCGGCTGAGCGCATTCCTGCCCCGGTCCGCGTTTGACGAGGACACGTGGGCCACGTTGCGCGCGGCCGAGGAATCCCTGTTCACCGACCCCTCCGATCCCATGACCGCGTGGGATGTGGAGGACCTCCGGACTGCGCTGGAAGCCGCGGGGCTCACTGTGGAAACCCAGGAAATGATGCGCCTGGACGCGACTGTGCGCATCACCCGAGCACACGTGCGTCGCTGGCTGGATGAGGAAAACCCTCGCAGTTATGTGGCCCGTCTCGCGCCACACCTTTCCCCCGCGGGCGTGGAGACCCTGCGGCGGGCCCTGGCATCGCTGGAAGGCCAGCACGTCACCTGGCGAAGCGTCACCGTGGTCATGCGCGCGGTCAAAAAATAGGTGGCCATCCCCCATTTGCCCTAGCCCCTCACCTTTGCTATGCTATCCACAACCGTGTTCGCCCCGTGCCAGGAAAGCGTTTTGCGTGGGTAGCAGGCGAAGTCCACCCCGCAAAACGGTTCTCCTTATGGACGGCAAAGTGCAAACGTCTTGACGTGCCCATCAACCAGATAGGGGGCAAAATGCCATGACCCTTCCCATTGCCCGACCCGCCCGACAACGCTATAACCTCTCGCTCGCGCGGCTGCCCCTGGACATCCGCGCCGCGCGGGAGATGGCCCAGCGCCTGAACGCGGTCCGACCGCCCGATAACCCCGCGCACGCGGGGGAGATCACGGCCCAGGCCTTGCTGGACACCATTTTCGACCACGTCATCCGCCTCTACGAGCGCCAGCGCGCGCCCCGGGTCCGGGCCCAGGCCCTGGCCTGGCTGGAGGAACACCTGGGCCGGGAGGAGACCCAACGCCTGATCGACACGCTGAACCGGGAATTCGCGGGGGAAACGCCCTTCGCGCCTGAGGACGCGTTGGAGGTGCTTATCCTCCTCTGGCTGGCCAACGACAACCCCGCACGGGCCCCGTACCGGGACCTGTTCGACGACACACCTCTGCGCGCGAACACGTCCTACCTGCGCGCGCTGGGAGAACTGCACGCGTTCTTCGACACCCAGCCCCCCTTCGGGCCGGAGAACCAGAACTTGCTGGACATGTTGCGTGCGCCCATTGCCGCGTCTCCCCATTCCCTGGAAGGACAACTGGACTTCGTGCGCACCCACTGGGGTGACCTCCTGGGCGACCTGCTGCGGCACCTCCTCACCGTTCTGGATGTGATGAAGGAAGAACGCAAGGGCGCGCCGCCGGGCGGTCGGGGTCCCGCAGAAGTGCCCGTCTATGGCCCGGGGGACCTGCCCGAGCGCTACAGCCCGGACCGGGATTGGATGCCCAACCTGGTCCTCCTGGCCAAGAACACCTACGTCTGGCTGGACCAACTCTCCAAGAAGTACGGCCGGCCCATCACCCGCCTGGACCAGATCCCCGACGAGGAGTTGGATACCCTCGCGCGCTGGGGGTTCACGGGCCTGTGGCTCATCGGCGTGTGGGAGC
This sequence comes from Chloroflexota bacterium, assembly GCA_013154135.1. GTDB lineage: Bacteria > Chloroflexota > Anaerolineae > JAADDB01 > JAADDB01 > JAADDB01. The sequence continues at coordinate 1,892 of JAADDB010000208.1, read as the reverse complement.
GGAGCCCCGCGTCCGCCAAAATCAAGCACCTGACGGGCAATCCCGACGCGATCGCGTCCGCGTACTCCATCTTCGACTACTTCATCGCGCGGGATCTGGGCGGCGAGGAGGCCATGAACGACCTCCAGGCCCGCGCGTGGCAGCGGGGCATCCGCATCGCGTCGGACATGGTGCCCAACCACATGGGCATCGACTCCACCTGGGTCATGGACCACCCGGACTGGTTCATCTCCGTGCCCGAGCCGCCCTTCCCGTCCTATACCTTCAACGGCCCCGACCTCTCCTGGAACCCGCGGGTGGGCATCTACCTGGAGGACCACTACTACGACCGCACCGACGCGGCCGTGGTTTTCAAGCGGGAGGACCGGGAGACCGGGGACGTGCGCTACATCTACCACGGCAACGACGGCACCTCCATGCCCTGGAACGACACCGCACAGTTGAACTTCCTCAACCCCGAAGTGCGGGAGGCGGTCATCCAGACCATCATCCGCGTGGCCAAGCGCTTCCCCATCATCCGCTTCGACGCGGCGATGGTGCTGACCAAGATGCACTACCAGCGCCTGTGGTTCCCCGAGCCGGGCACCGGCGGCGCCATCCCTTCCCGCGCGGAGTACGGCATGACCAAGGAGGAGTTCGACCGCCACATGCCCAACGAGTTCTGGCGGGAAGTGGTGGACCGGGTGGCCCAGGAAGCGCCGGACACGTTGCTCCTGGCCGAGGCCTTCTGGCTCCTGGAAGGCTATTTCGTGCGCGTCCTGGGGATGCACCGGGTGTACAACAGCGCATTCATGAACATGTTGCGGGATGAGGAGAACGCCAAGTACCGCCAGGTGATGAAGAACACCCTGGAGTTCGACCCGCAAATTCTCAAACGCTTCGTCAACTTCATGAACAACCCCGACGAGGAGCCCGCGGTGGTCCAGTTCGGCAAGGGGGACAAGTACTTCGGCGTCTGCACCATGATGGTGACCCTGCCCGGTCTGCCCATGTTCGGCCACGGCCAGATCGAGGGGTACGCGGAGAAGTACGGCATGGAGTATCGCCGCGCGTACTGGGACGAACAGCCCGACCCCGACCTCATCGCCCGCCACGAGCGGGAGATCTTCCCCCTCATGCGGCGGCGCTACCTCTTCGCGGAGGTGGATCACTTCACCCTGTACGACGTGTTCACGCCCGAGGGTCACGTGAACGAGGACGTGTTCGCGTACTCCAACCGCGCGGGGGAGGAACGGGCGCTGGTGGTGTACCACAACCGCTTCGCGGAGGCCCGAGGGTGGATTAAGACCTCCGTCGCCTTCGCGGTGAAGGAGAACGGGGAGAAACGCCTGGTGCAGCGCACGCTGGCCGAGGCCCTGGCCCTGCCCAACGACCCGGACGCGTTTGTCATCGCCCGGGAACACGTGAGCGGCCTGGAGGTCATCCACAACGCGCGGGACCTGCACGATCGGGGGTGGTATGTGGAGTTGGGCGCGTACAAGACCCAGGTGTTCCTGGACTTCCGCATCGTGTACGACACAGATGGCACGTGGCGCGCGGTGTACGAGCGCCTGGGAGGCCGCTGGGTCCCCAGCCTGGAGGAGGAGCGGGAACGGGTGCGCCGCGAGCCGGTGGTGGCCGCGCTGCGGGAGGGTCTGCGCGCGCTCATTGCGAACGCGTCCCTACCCGAGGGGCGCATCCCACAAGATGTGTCCATTCCCCACACGGACCGGGAATTCCTGCGCGAGCGCCTGGCCGCGCTGGCCCGCATCCCCGACCTCATCGAGCGCCTTCAGGACCAGCGCGAGGAAGACGCGCTGGCCGCGGCCCGGTCCCTCACCGCGGTGCTGCAACAGCCGCAGAGCACGGCCATCGCGCTGGCCTGGGCCGTCCTCGCCGCGTTCGACCGGTGG